>NZ_JBFTSF010000092.1:0-21194 GCF_056399905.1 Cupriavidus sp. 01L46 | reverse complement strand
CTATGAAGCATACCGAGCCATCACCGCACACAGCGCCCCCTGTCCGCCGATCAAACTGAAAGCGATATTGAGTTGTTACTGTCCGGGCGTAGATGATGGCTTCGTCAATCCGAGTGGCGAAGCAAATTAAKCTGGCTCCATTCGGGCTTTCGGCATGAAAGATATCGCCCACATCAAGCTTTTGGAGGAGGGTTTCTCGTTCAGTCATCGCTCGATCTCCTGAGGCCTGATGTCGCTTTGCACTTTCCCCGACACGCTACCAGGAGCTCGCCGGCTTGTACGTGCGTTGGAGAACACAGGAAATCGGTCGACGGTTGCGGCCCGTAGCATGCCGCGCTGGCCCAATACACTAGGCGACGTGTGTAGTCGCCTTCGGAAGCGGGATCGTCACGGTGCCATAAGTCATGAACACCCGCGCCGAGCCAGACGGGCCGCTATAGCCGCCCTGCCCACCGCCGAGGTGGCAGGCGAGCGCGGTGAATTCCCAGGCATCGTCTATCGACGCGGCGATCTTGCGGGTGGTTAGCCTCTCCAGCCCATATTGCTGACCAAAGTCTCGCACGCGTCGGGCGTGCTCGCCAAGCGCCTCAGGTACCGAAGGGTGATCCCAGCCCCATAGCCAGGTGCCGTCTTCGGTATCGTAGGTGCCAACCACCTGCACCGGCGAGGTCACCACCAGCCCTTTTTCGGCATTGGTGAAGATGATCGTCCCAGCGTCGAGATCGGCATTCCACGAGGCGGTGTCGAGGCCCCACATGCCGATCGCGGCTTGCGTGCGCATCCGCATTTCGTTATTCGCGCGCGCAATGGTGAGGTCTGGTTCGGGAAGAGTCGCTGCGTCGCCGTGGTCACCGTCACTGTCCCTCCCAGGGCCTTTATCACCACCGCCAAACAGCTTCTTCAGAAAACTAGCCATCCGTATCCTCCATTTTTCAAACGAATTTTTTGCAAACACATACCGTCGATTCTAGGGGTGACCGATTCCATCAAGCTGTTGCATCAACCGGTCGAATCCGCAGCCGAACCCGGAAGTTCATCGCCGGCCAACGCTTGATCGCCCCGACTCAGCTCCAAAATTCCGTAGTCGACCCGAAGCGGAAGTAGCCGTTTTCCGAAACCAGTCATTCAGGGCGGAGTTATTTTTTGTCGCCGGTGGCATTCGCCTCGTCGGATGTTGGATAAGCAGCAACACTCAGATTGATCCCCAGAGAGCATAGCAATGACAGGTCTGCGACCGTAAGGTCAACGAAAGCGACAAATTGCACTGAATCGCCAACGGTCACACCGATTGCCAATTCAGAGGACAAGTTGGTTCCCGAGAATGCGAGTCCGAGGACCTTGCACTCAGCCAAGAATTGCCTGATAGAGGCAACCATCTCACCGGGGTTATCAGAGTCGGCGAGAGTTAAACCAAAACCCGACAGCGTATGTGTTCCACCACGGCGCTTCGGTTCACCTTTCTTCCATGTGTTGTCAAAGTTGCGCCCAAGCGCGTCGCACAAAAGAGCCAGTGTTTCGTCGTCGCCTTCAACTCGTAACGTTGCGAGGTTCATGTTTCGGGAGCGTAGTCATGTTAGCCAGAGCGAGATGGCAATCTACCGGCGGGCCGCCTTGGTACCATATGGTTCGCATATGGTACCAATTGGAATTGTCGTCGATTCGGCTAGTGATGTCGAATGACCGAAAGTAGCTGCGGATTCAACCGGCCAATCGACGCTTTGGAAGTGACATCGAAAGACGATGAGTGATAGTTTCAACGGCCTGTTCAACTGAAACGTTAGCTGTGTCGACTACCAGATGGTCTGATTCCCATGCGTCATATTGACGTTCGAGCACGCTCTGCCATGTCGGCAGCTTGTGGCCTGGGATATCTGCATGTCGCCMCTCGACCCTCAGACGGTGCGCCGTTGTATCAGAACAAATCAGCTCAACCTCGAAGAGGCGCACCCCTGCTTCGAGCGCCACGTTTCTCCAGGAGCTACGCGTCACATGCAACGAATTGACCGAGTCCGCGACGACGGTCATTCCAAGGCGTAAATTATCTTTTGCAACGGCATATCCGGCCAGATAGCCGGCAGGTCCGATATCGGCCCCGTCGCTCCCGCCCGCAATAAATGCCCATTCCAACGTATCAATACGCAGATATACCGCGGCGAGCTTGCGCGCAAGTGCTTGCGCTACCGTTGTTTTTCCGGTGCCCGGTAGTCCTCCGAAGGCAATCAACATTTTCGACGCTCCCTCTATTCGAATCTCGGCTGATTGTCGCGGATTTCTGCGACGTTCGCACCCTCCACATGTAAACGTCAGACTTCCACCTCCACCACCCGAGCCTTCAGGCGCGGCGCGGCGAAATCAAGAAAAGCGCGCAACTTCAGCGGCAGGATGCCCTGTCCGGTGTGGACAAGGCTGATTGGCCACGGTGCCGGCTCGAACGGTGCTAGCACGATCTTGAGCGCGCCGGCGCGCAACGCGCTCGCCATCTGATAGGACACCACGCGCGTGATCCCGACGCCGGCCACCGCCGCATCGACCGCGGCTTCGGCCGTGCTGACGGCAAGCCGCGAACGGACGGGCACCGCGATCTCCGATTTGCCCGACATGAAGGTCCAAACCTGCCTGGATGTCATGCGTTCGAACGTAATGCATGCATGCGCGGTGAGTTCGAGCGGGCTCGTCGGCACGCCGTGTTCAGCGAAGTAGGCTGGGCTTGCGCACACCACCCGGCGCACTGTGCCGATCCGCGCCGCGACGAAACTGCTGTCGGGCAGTTCGGCAACCCGCAATGCGACATCGACGTGCTCTTCAAGAAGTGGCACCACGCGGTMGGTCAGCACCATCCGTACATCGATGTCCGGATAAGTCTTGAGGAAATCCGCGACCACGGGCAAAACGTGCAGGCGCCCGAAGACGAGGGGTGCGGTGATGACGATCTCGCCTTTGGGCGCCGCATATTCCCCCGACGCCGCGCGCTCCGCTTCCCCCACTTCCTCGAGAATGCGCCGGCATGCGGCGACGTACGCTTGCCCGGCTTCGGTGAGGGAAAGCTGTCGGGTGGAGCGGTGCAGGAGTCGGGTTTTCAGGTGCGACTCCAGGTCTGCGACCTTGCGGCTCACCGTTGCGAGCGGAATCTTGAGCTGGCGCGCCGCAGCAGAAAAACTGCCTGCTTCGACCACAGCCACCAGGATCGACATGGATTCGAAGCGATCAGCCATGTTCTCGGTTTTTGGGAGGATGATTTCCAATAATGGCAGATTATCTTTATGCGTGGAAGAGAATAGTATCGCCTGCACCTCCCCGACAAACGAGGCGGCGAGCGATTTGAGGCTTCTCGATTGGCTGCTCTGGGCCGCCACGTCTCAGGTCCCCAAAAATCTGGAGAATGTGCTGTGTCAACGCTTTCGAGCCCCCATCCGCAGTCCTTGCGAACAACCGCTTCCATCAGAAATCTGCCCGTCAACCTGTTTGCGTCGGTAATGGGCCTTGCCGGACTGTCCATCGCGTGGCGCCAGGCCAGCCACGAATTTGGGGTAAGTCCGCTGATCTCCGAAGCCGCCGGTATCCTTGCCCTGGTGGTATTCGTCGTGCTGGGCGCGGGCTATCTCGTCAAGGCAGTCAAACATCCTGAGGCGGTCGTCGCCGAGTACCAACATCCCGTCGCCGGCAATTTCTTCGGCACGATCACGATCGCCATCCTGCTGCTTTCCTCGGTCGTTGCGCAACGGAGCCAGACGCTTGCCGAAGTCATGTGGACGGTGGGTACCATTTTCACGCTTGCGCTCTGTTTCGCGATTGCGGGCCGGCTGCTGCGTGGAAAGATTGATGCTGCGCACGCTGTTCCCGCCTGGTTTATCCCGGGTGTGGCCACGTTGGATATCGCCGTTGCCGGCGGAACCATGCCAATGCCGTGGGCGCATGAAGTCAACCTGTTCGCGCTGGCCGTGGGAACGATGATTGCCCTCTTGTTCTTTACGATGATCATGTCGCGAATGATTCACCACGAGCCGCTGCCCGCCGGCATGGTCCCTTCGCTGCTGATCCTGATGGCGCCGTTCGAAGTGGGCTTTCTTGCCTACACCAACTTTACGCAGCAGGTCGACACTTTCTCCGGGTTGCTGTTCTACTTCGGTCTTTTCGTATTCCTCACACTGGCACCCAAGGTGTTTCGCAGGGGAATTCCGTTCGCTTCCGGTTGGTGGGCGATCAGCTTTCCGATGGCAGCGCTGGCGATTGCCTCGCTGAAATACGCGACGTTCATCCAGGCCTGGCCCGTGAAGGCGATTGCCATCATCCTGCTCGCCATGCTGACCATCGCGATTGCGGTGCTCTTTGTCAAAACGCTGCACATTCTCCTTAACGGTAAGCTGCTCGGCGGTTGAAACGGCGAACGAAATGACCGAAGTTCAGAAGCTGCGCATATTCTCCGACCCGACAGGCGGCGCACCATCGCCACCACTACCGGACGTGCTATCGGAAGGTTTGGCAGTCGTTTTTTGTGGAATCAACCCCGGCATGAGAGCGGCGGCAACCGGCCACCACTTCGAAGGCAATGGCAACCGCTTCTGGCGAGTCCTACATCTGGCCGGTTTCACGCCAGCGCCGATGCGCCCCGAAAACGACCGGGACCTGCTCACCCATCGGTGCGGTTTGACTACAGCCGTTGGCCGGCCTACCGTACGGGCCGATCAGCTTTCACCGCATGAATTCCACGCATCGACTTCGGCGTTACTGAAGAAAATCGAACTTCATCGCCCCACCTATATCGCCTTCCTGGGGAAGACCGCATACGCGGCCATTTCAGGTCAGCGGCACGTGTTATGGGGACGCCAGAACGCTATGTTCGGCGGGTCGACAGCGTGGATCCTTCCGAATCCGAGCGGATTGAACCGCTCGTTCAGCCTCGATGACCTCGTTGGGGCGTATAGAGCGTTGTACCTTGCGTATGCCTCGCCGAAAGCCTCGTTTGGGCAATAGACTGCAAAACACAGGACGTTGGAAAACGTCGGGGTCGCGATGGCCGTCTCGCCCCCCTGGTTCCCAGCCCCGCGGCCCCCCGCGTGCCGCCATCTGCCGTCTCCCGCCACTCGCGTAAAACCTCCTTGCAACGTCATGATTCGCCTGCTAGAGTCCACAACTGATCACTGCATAGTTAAAGAAGAATCGATCGTGCCGCCTGGCAGGCGCAACGACCAACGACAGGAGACACGATGGTTCCGGCACTATGGTTTGACGGGCGAGCGTACTCGGCCGACTGGATGAAGGGGGAGATCCAGCGCATTCTCGCTGGCCTGCACGATCTGCAATGCAAGGAGGGCGACACCATCGCCGCCATGCTGCGCAACAGCCCGGAGTACGTGGCGCTTGTGCTGGCCTGCCGCCAGGCGGGGCTRTACCTGGCATCGATCAACTGGCACTTCAAGGCGCTCGAAGCCAACCATATCCTGACCGACAGCGGCGCCCGCGTGCTGGTTGCCGATGCGGACCTGCTCGACCAGGTGCGCGAAGGCATCCCCACGGACGTGGGCGTCATCCTGGTCTCGCGCGACGCGGCGCCGCCGTCCAGCCCGCGGGCGCATCACTGGGCTGATTTCGGGGCGGGCCTGCCGGCCATGCCGCCGCGCACCGGCACCTCGCACGGGGCCATCGCCTATACCTCCGGCACCACCGGCAAGCCCAAAGGCGTGCGCCGCATTCCCGGCGCGCCCGAAGCCCGCGCTGCCATGGAGCAGCGGCTGCAGCGGGTCACCGACATCGTCTACGGCACCGGTGCGGACGTGACCGCCTACCTGTCCGCGCCGATCTACCACAGCGCGGCCATGGCCTACCTCTCGCACTTCTGCAACCTGGGCGCCACGCTGGTGCTGGAGCCGCGCTTCGATGCGCAGCGCACGCTTGCGCTGCTCGCGCGCCACAAGGTCACGCATGCCTACCTGGTGCCGACCATGTACCAGCGCCTGCTGGCCTTGCCGCCTGAAGCGCGCACGGGGCATGACCTGTCCGCGCTGCGCCAGGTGGCGTCGACCGGCTCGCCCTGCCCCGTTCCCATCAAGCAAGCCATGATCGCGTGGTTCGGGCCTATCATCACGGAGGCCTACGGATCGAGCGAGGCGGGCTACACCACGTTCGCCGACTCGGCGAACTGGCTGCGCCATCCTGGCTCGGCGGGCAGCCCGCTTCCCGATGCCGAAATCCGCATCCTGGACGAGGACGGTAACGCGTTGCCGGCGCGGGAAATCGGCCTGATTTATGTGCGCCAGCGCGCCCTGCCCGACTTCACCTACATCAACCGGCCCGAAGCCCGCGCGGCCGTGGAGCGCGACGGGCTGATCACGCTGGGCGACATGGGCTACCTGGATGAGGACGGGTTCCTGCACATCTGCGACCGCAAGGCCGACATGGTCATCTCGGGCGGCGTGAACATCTATCCGGCGGAGATCGAGTCGGTGCTGCAGACCATGCCGGGCGTTGCGGACTGCGCGGTCTTCGGCATTCCCGATGCGGAGTTCGGCGAAGGCCTGGCCGCCGCGGTCCAGCCAAGCCCGGGGCACAGCCTGGAAGGCGTGCAGGTGCAAGCGTTCTTGCGCGAGCGTATTGCCAACTACAAGGTGCCGCGCATTGTCGAGATCCACGCGACTCTGCCACGAGAAGACACCGGCAAGATCTTCAAGCGCAAGCTGCGCGAGCCGCACTGGCAGGACCAGGCGCGCGCCATCTGACATAGGCCACCTGATCCCTGACGCCTGACTTAATCCGTTCCCACCAGCATCGTGACGATAACAAGCAAGTAAAAACCGCAAGAAAAACCAACCGATCGGAGACAGCAACCATGGCCATCGCCTTCCCCACCAACGAGCCCTATTTGTCCGGCTACTTCGCGCCGCTGCACGCCGAGTGCGACGCGCCCAACCTGCCGGTCACGGGCGAAGTGCCCGCCGGGCTGCGCGGCACCTATTACCGCAACGGGCCGAATCCGCAGTTCGCGCCGCGCGGCAAATATCATTGGTTCTCGGGCGATGGCATGCTGCACGCGTTTCATTTCGAGAAGGGCCGCGTGTCCTACCGCAACCGCTGGATCCGCACGCCGAAATGGGTCATGGAAAGCGAGAACGGCGAAGGCTTGTCGGGCTCGCTGGCAAGCCGGCACCTGACGGACCCCAGGCTGCTTGAGCTGAACTCCACCGTGGCCAATACCAACGTGGTCTGGCATGGCGGGCGCCTGCTGGCGCTGGAAGAAGCGCACGCGCCGTTTGAAGTCGACCCGGTATCGCTGGCGCCACGCGGCTACCAGACCTTCGATGAAAAACTCTCCGGGCCCATGACCGCGCACCCCAAGATCGACCCGGTCAACGGCGAAATGGTCTTCTTCGGCTATGGGGCCCGCGGCCCGTTCACGCCGGACCTGATGCTGCATGTGGCAGATAGCCAGGGCAAGCTGCTGCGCTCCGTGCATATCGTCGCGCCGTTCCCGAGCATGGTCCATGACTTCGTGGTGACACGCACCCACATCCTGTTTCCCATCTTCCCGCTGACGGGATCGATGGAGCGCGCCACCAACGGCCAGCCGGCCTATGCGTGGGAACCGGACAAAGGCACGCACATCGGCATCCTGCCGCGCGACGGCACCGCGGCGGACGTGCGCTGGTTTACCGGCGATCCGTGCTACGTCTTCCATCCGATGAACGCCTTCGACGCGCCGCACGGCGGCATCGTCTGCGACATGATGAAGTACGACGTGCCGCCGCTGTTCCCCGGGCCGGACGGACGCCCGCTCTCCAACGGCGCCCCCGTGGCCAGCCTGGTGCGCTGGACGTTCGACCTGGCGGGGAAATCCGGCTCGTACCGCGAGCAGCCGCTATGCGATACGCCGGGCGAGTTTCCGCGCCTGGACGAGCGCTTTGCCATGCTGCCCTACCGGCACGGCTACTACTGCAGCGGCGATATCTCCGCCTCCACCAAGGGCGACAGCCTGCGCAGCGGCCTGGCGCATATCGACCTGGCCACCGGGCAGGTCACGCAGTACCAGCCGCCGGCCGGCGACAAATGCGGCGAACCTGTATTTGTCCCGCGCCATGCCGATGCCGACGAGGGCGAMGGCTGGCTGCTGTCCGTGATCTGGCGCGCCGCGGAGAACCGCAGCGATATGGCCATCTTCAACGCGCAGGCGCTGGCGCAGGGCCCGGTGGCGCTGGTGCACCTGTCGCATCGCGTGCCCGCCGGCTTCCATGGCAACTGGCGTCCCGCCGACTGAGGCGGATGCATGCCGCCATGCACGCAGCTCAAGGTGCTGGTGGGCTGACCGGGCCAGCCCCCCCGGCCTGGCGCGGCGTTGCCGATCCCCGCAACGCCGCCAGGCAGAACTGCACGACAACATCGGCCATCTGCTCGGCCGTGGGCCTGTGCGTGGAGGCGACTGGCAGGCGGCGGCGGTCGATGGTCAGCGTGGCCAGGCCGTGGGTGGCGGCCCACACGGAGAACGCCAGTTGTTCTTCGCTGAGTTCGCCGACGCCTGGCGCTTGCAGTACTGGCCCGATGGCGCTGCGCAGCACCTGGAACGAGGCAGCGCCCGCCTCCTCCAGATCCGGATACTGCTCCCGGTCCGCGATCTCCGGCCCGAACATCAGGTGAAACCGCGCGGGGTGCGCCTGGGCGAACTCCACGTAGGCGAGCATGATCGCCCGCAGCCGGCCCTGCGCATCGGCAGGGTCGATGTTCTCCACGCTCTGGCGGCGATACGCCACCAGGTCGCGAAACGCCTGCGCCGCAATGGCGGCCAGCAGCCCGTTCCTGTCCTTGAAGTGATAGGCCGGCGCGCCCGGCGAGACGCCAGCCAGCTTGGCTGCCGTGCGCATGCTCATGCCCGCGATCCCCTCGGTATCGAGCAGATGGGTGCCCCACGCTATCAGCGAAGCGCGCAGGTCGCCATGGTGCCATTGCCCTTCCGGCTTGGTGGTTCCACCTTGGGACTGGCCCTGCTTTACCGGGGTGTCGCCGCGTGCTGTTGCTGGTTTTTTCATGGAAGCGGAGTTTATCAAATGCCCGCGCCGCGGCATGAATGCCCACGGTTTTCTCAATAATTAGACAATTGTGCCGTCACGGCTGCTACGGACCAGCGTGAGGTGCCCTCTGGCGGCGCCCGGGATGCCACCAGGCACCTAGAAATCCCTTGCAAACGCGATTTCTCACGCGTAATCTAAAAAAAAAGACATATGCCGAGTGGCAAAGGCTATCTGCAGCGTAGTACCTGCAGCCCGATCCATCCGGTTATTTTTTTCTCCATGCAGTCTATAAATCGAGACAGATTTCGGATTACCAGTGGTGTCCCGTAACCCGGGCCAGCCGGCAGCACCGGTAACCCGCGCAACAAGTGAACCCAAAGGCGCTACCCGTCGACGGCTCAGCCCGCCGGCCGGCGCACATGCTCAACAAAGGCACAGAGGAACGCCCCATGGAAGCCAACGCTCGCGCATCGGTCCCCACGTCCGACGCCCCGCCCCTACAACCCGACCGGGCCTCGCCCTACGCCTGGAAGGCGCTGGCCGGCTCGGCCATCGGCTACGCGATGGATGGGTTCGACCTGCTCATCCTCGGTTTCATGCTGCCCGCGATCAGCGTGGCGTTGAGCCTGAGCACCGGCCAGTCCGGTGCCCTGGTGACGTGGACGCTGATCGGCGCGGTTGCCGGCGGCATCCTCTTCGGCGCGCTGAGCGACCGTTACGGGCGGGTGCGCGTGCTCACCTGGACCATCGTGCTGTTTGCGGTCTTCACCGGCCTGTGCGCGTTCGCGCAGGGGTTCTGGGATTTGCTGGCCTACCGCACCATCGCCGGCATCGGCCTGGGCGGCGAGTTCGGCATCGGCATGGCGCTGGCTGCGGAAGCCTGGCCCGCCAGCAAGCGCGCGCGGGTGTCGTCGTACGTGGCGCTAGGCTGGCAGAGCGGCGTGCTGCTGGCGTCCTTGCTGACGCCGCTGCTGCTGCCGCATATCGGCTGGCGCGGCATGTTCCTGCTGGGCGTGGTGCCGGCGCTGGTGGCCTGGTTCGTGCGCAACCGGCTGCATGAGCCGGAAGTGTTCGTGCGCCATGCCGAGGCCCAGGACAAGACCCAGCACAAGAACAAGCCGAGCGCGTTCAAGCTGCTGGTGGCCGATGGCCGCACCACGCGGACCAGCCTTGGCATCGTGATCCTGTGCTCGGTCCAGAACTTTGGCTACTACGGCATCATGATCTGGCTGCCGACCTATTTGTCCAAAGCCCTGGGCTTCTCGCTGACCAAGTCCGCCATGTGGACCTCGGTCACCATCGTGGGGATGATGGTCGGCGTCTACGCGTTTGGCCAGCTGGCCGACCGCATCGGGCGCAAGCCCAGCTTCCTGATCTTCCAGGCGGGCGCGGTGGCGATGGTGATCGCGTATGCGCAGATGTCCGACCCGGTCACCATGCTCTGGGCCGGCGCGCTCATGGGCCTGTTCGTCAACGGCATGATCGGCGGCTACGGCGCGCTGATCTCGGAAGCCTATCCCACCGCGGCGCGCGCCACCGCGCAAAACGTCCTGTTCAACATCGGGCGTGGCGTGGGCGGCTTCGGGCCTATCGTGGTCGGGGCCCTTGCCGCAACCTATTCCTTCCAGGTGGCCATTGCCCTCTTGGCCAGCATCTACGTGCTGGACATGATCGCCACGATCTTCCTTATCCCYGAGCTCAAGGGTGTCGAGCTGGAATAAGCGGCTCGCACTGCATCGCCCCATACCGCATTGCATTAGTCATTAGCCAGGACTCAGGAGTCATCATGCCTGCAACCTTGTGCCACCCGGACAGCGCCGCCACGGTAGCTTCCTATCGCTGCCGCGTGGTCGAACATTCGTGGGTCAACCAGCGCTACAAGCACATCCGCCTCGAAGCGGACGCGCCCATTGCCAGGATCACGAAGCCCGGGCAGTTCTACCAGCTCCGCTGCCCCACCACCGACACGGAACAGCCGTTCCTGCTGCGCCCCATGAGCGTCTATGGCGCGGGGCCGGAGGATGGCCGCATCGAGTTCCTCTACAACGTGACCGGCGTGGGCACGCGCGCCATGGCCAGCCTGCCGGTGGATGGCCACATGGAGATCGTCGGCCCGCTCGGCAACACCTTCACCTTCAGGCCGGATTTCAGGCGGATCCTGGTGGTGGCGCGCGGCGTGGGCCTGGCCACCATGGCGCCGCTGATCCAGCAGGCGGCCGAAGCCGGCGTCGCCATTACCGCGGTCATGTCGGCCCGCACCCGCGCCGACCTGATGGAGCACGAGTTCCTGCGCGGGGCCAACGCCCAAGTGCATAGCGTGTTCGATGCCGATGGCTCCTCGTCGGTGCAGGCCATGGAAGTACGCATGCGCGGCCTGATCGGGCAGCAGCGGCCGGATGCGGTCTACACCTGCGGCTCGCACCGCTTGCTGATGCTGCTGCAGCGCGTGCTGGCCGACCATCCCGAGGTGGTGGGCGAAGTCGCCATGGAGCAGCGCATGGCCTGTGGCATGGGCGTGTGCCTGTCTTGCGTGCGGCTGTTCGATTGCGATGGCGACAAGCAATTCCTGCGGGTCTGCCGGGAAGGCCCGGTGTTTTCCATTCATGAAGTGGTTGGGGAGGTGGAGTTTGGCTGATCTCACCGTTCGGGTTGGCGACTTGACGCTGCGCAACCCGGTCATGCCCGCCTCCGGCTGCTTTGCCATCGAGTACCGCGAAGCGCTGGACCTCAACCAGCTTGGCGCCCTGGTGATCAAAAGCGTCTCCCCCACGTCCCGGGCCGGCAACCCCACGCCACGGGTAGCCGAGGCCTATGGCGGCATGCTGAACGCCATCGGCATCCCGAGCAAGGGGCTCGACTATTACCGCGAATGCGTGCTGCCGCCTTACACGCGTTACGACACGCCAGTGGTGGTGTCGATCTCCGCCGATACCGCGGAGGCGTTCGCCCTGGCGTGCGAACAGATGTCCTTGCCCGAGGTTGCCGCCATCGAGGCCAATATCTCGTGCCCCAACCTGGAAGCCGACGGCATGGCCTTTGCCATGCTGCCCGAGACTACCTACAAGGMGGTCTGCGCCATCCGCCAGCGCACGCGCCACCCCGTCTGGGTCAAGCTCACGCCAAACGCCAGCCACATCGCGGCCGTGGCCCGCGCGGCGGAAGACGCCGGCGCCAACGCCATCGTCATGGGCAACACGGTGCTGGGCATGGCCATCGACGTGCGTACCCGCAAGCCTAAGCTGGGCAACGTCATGGGCGGACTGTCCGGCCCGGCCATCAAGCCGATTGCCCTGCGGATGGTGCACCAGTGCTATCGCGCCGTGCGCATCCCCATCATCGGCTGTGGCGGCATCCAGAGCGCCGAGGATTGCGTCGAGTTCATGCTCGCCGGCGCCGCCGCCGTCCAGGTCGGCACGGCGTCCTTCCGGGACCCCGGCATCATGCAAAAGATCATCGACGGGCTGCAGGACTATTGCCAGGAAGCCGGCACCGAAGCGCTGCGCGACCTGGTGGGCCAGGTCCGGCTCGACCGGCACTTAAGCGACCGCTGGCTACGCTTCGCGCAGCAATCCGGCTGAGCGCCACCGGCATAAAGCCGCGCGCGCCGGCGCATGCCGCTGGCGCGTCACTGCAACGATCAACAAAAGTGTCATGGAAATTCTGGAACTCAAGCCGGTCGCCGAACAGCTCTTCAAGGACATACGCGAACTGTCGTCCGATGGCGTTGGCGTGACCCGCGACAGCTACGGCGCGGGCGAGACCGCGGCGGCCACCTACCTGCGGGACTTCGCGCTGCGCCACGGCCTGCAAGCGCAGGCCGACCGCGCCGCCAATCTCGTCTTCCGCCTGCCGCAAGCCGACGCGGGCGCGCCAGCTACGTGGGTCGGCTCCCACCTGGACTCCGTCCCGCAAGGCGGCAACTTCGACGGGCTGGCGGGGATCGTCGCCGGCCTGCTCTGCCAGCTCCGGCAAAAGCATACCGGCCGGCACTCGCGCGTGCCGCTCCAGGTGGTGGGCTTCCGGGGCGAGGAAAGTGCCTGGTTCGGCAAGGCGTACATGGGTTCTGGCGCGCTGCTGGGCAAGCTCAGCGCCGACGACCTGGCGCTGGCGCACCGGCATTCCGGCGAGTCGCTGGCGGCCTGCATGGCAGCCGCCGGCGCCGATGTCGAGGCGATCCGCGCGCAGGCGCCGCTGTTCGACAAAGCCAAGGTCCATGCCTACCTCGAGCTGCATATCGAGCAAGGCCCCGTGATGGTCGCGCGCGGCTTGCCGGTGGCGGTGGTGCCCGGCATCCGCGGCAATGTGCGGCACAACCGGATCCAGTGCATCGGCGAGGCCGGCCACTCCGGCGCGGTGCCACGGTGGCTGCGCAAGGACGCCATGTTTGCCGTGGCCGACCTGATCACGCGGCTGGACGAGCACTGGCGCGTGCTGCTGGAGCGCGGCATCGACCTGGTCGTCACCACCGGCGTGGTCAGCACCAGCCCGGAGGCGCATTCGATCTCCCGCATCCCCGGCATGGTGAACTTCAGCTTCGAGGCGCGCAGCAAGAGCGTGGAAACGCTGGAAGGCTTCTATCAACTGCTGCGCACGGAATGCAAGGCGATCTCGCGCGACCGCGGCGTGCGGTTCGAGTTCGACCGCCGCATCGAATCGGCCCCGGCCACCATGGACGGCAGGGTCTCCGAGCTGCTTGCGCAAGCATGCCGGCAACGTAACCTCCCGGTTGAGCCGGTGCCGAGCGGCGCCGGGCACGATGCATCGCTGTTTGCCAACGCCGGCATCCCCACCGGCATGCTCTTCGTGCGCAACGAGCACGGCTCGCACAACCCCGACGAGGCCATGGACATCGATGATTTCCTGCTTGGCGTGCAGGTGCTGGACGACACCATCGCGAGCCTCTGAGCCGCGGCCGAGCACAAACACTGAAGCACTGAAGCACTGAAACACTGGAGCACTGGAGCCCCGTATGTCTCAACCACGCCCTCAACCCGACCCGTCATTGCCGGTAGGCCAGGCCCTGCTGGATGCCGGCTGCGTGAAATTCCGCACGGACGAGCCGTTCCGGCTGCCCTCCGGCTGGGCCAGCCCGGTCTATATCGACTGCCGCCGGCTGATCTCGTTTCCGCTGCTGCGCAAGGCCCTGATCCAGCGCGGCTTGACGCTGCTGCGGGAACGCAACCGCATCGGCGGCATCGATGCCGTGGTCGGCGCCGAATCGAGCGRCATCGCGTTTGGCGCCTGGATGGCCGATGCGCTGGCGCTCCCGCTGCACTATGTGCGCAAGGAAGCCAAGGGGCTGGGGCCCGCCGCGCAGATCGAGGGGGCCGTCAACGCTGGCGACCGCGTGCTGCTGGTGGACGACATGATGGCCGCCGCGCGTTCCAAGCGGATCTTCTGCGAGGCGCTGGCCGCCGCCGGCGCCGTGGTGACGGACATCTTCGTGGTGTTCGACTACGGCACGTTCCTCACCGAGCGCATCCTCGCCCCCTGGCAGGCCAAGATCCATTCCCTCGCGAACTGGCAGGACGTTCTGCAGGCCGCGCGTGACAGCGGCAACGTGGACAGCCGCGGCATTGACGAGCTGCAGCGTTTTCTGGCCGACCCGGCCCGATGGTCGCGGGACCACGGCGGCATCGGGGCCGGCGAGACGGCAACGACGACATTGCCCTGTAAGGCGTAACGCGCGCCCAGGGTCTGGCTGCCGGATTCGTCGGCCCCAAGGAAGGCGCTGGAAGAGACTCGGGTCCCGCCTTGCGTAAGGTACGAAGCGCGTCCGGTGCGGTTCCCGTGCTGCACTGCAATGTGAGCGCTGGTTCGGGATGTGCTAAAAAGACGCGGCACGCAGACCAATGCCGCGTGATAGTGGCATGCAACGCGGCCGTGTCGACCCATCGAACGCTGACGCACCCTGCAATCGGAGTTACGCATGTTGAGAACGCTGGCATGACGCAATCATATGCACTGCAACACGCGCGACGCGTTTCATCCGTGGTCGACAATGCTGCATTCCATGAAGCTGCGGCGCAAGCGCGCCTGTTTCGCTCGTGGACCCGCTCGCTCAATACCTTTCAGCTGGATCCGGGAAATACGTCCGGTCCGCGCGTCATCAGTGCGACGGAACTGAAAGACAGGCGCAATCGCGCCGAGGCCCTGCTGCGCTTCTCGAGCCCGGTTGTGGAACGCTTGCACGGCGTCGTCGGCAAGGCGGGCTATTGCGTGCTGGTGGCCGATGCCGGCGGCGCCCTGATCGATTTTCGTGGGCAGGAAGACCGCCGCAAGGAATACCGGCAGCACGGCCTGTATCACGGCCGCTATTTCACGGAGGACGCCGAGGKAACCAGCGGGGTTGCCTGCGTGCTGGCCGACAAGGAACCCATCACCGTCCACACCGAGGATCACTTCAGGGCAGCGTTCACCTGCCTGACCTGTACCGCCGCGCCCATCATCTCGCCAGCCGGCGAACTCACCGGCGTGCTGGACGTATCGGCCGTGCGAAACAGTGAAAACCGGGACTCGCAGGAACTGATCTACGCCTGGGTGTGCCAGGCGGCGGAGATGATCGAGAACGCCTACCTGCTGCACGATACCGGCCACCTGTGGACCCTGTACCTGCACCGCAGCCAGGACTACCTGAGCCTGCACCCTGAACTGCTGATTGCGTTCGACGATGCCGGGAACATCGCATCGATGAACCGGCAGGCAAAAAGCATGCTGAGCACGCTATACACCGCGATCCCGGCGAACGTCCAGCATCTGTTCGATCTGAATGCCGGACAGGTCATCGACCTGAACAGCGGCCTGGAGATGTTCCCGTTGCGCCTGACCCGTGGCGGGGACCGCTTTTTCGCGAGACTGCGCCCCCCGCGCCAGGCCTTGCGCACGATATCGCTGTCGCCGGGACACCCGGCCACCGGCCGCGCCGAGCCCGCGGCCCCTGCCATCGCCAGTGATCGCCTGGTCACCGGCGACCCGCAGGTTTCGTCGCATCTGGCCCGCGCGCTCCAGATCATCGACCGGCGTATTCCCGTGCTGCTGCAGGGCGAGACGGGACGGGCAAGGAGGCATTCGCACTCGCCGTGCATCGCGGTTCACTGCGTGCGCCGCAGCCGTTTGTCGCCGTAAACTGCGCATCGATCCCGGAGACGCTGATCGAAAGCGAGCTATTCGGCTACGCGGAAGGCGCATTCACCGGCGCGAAGCGCAAGGGTCTCAAGGGAAAGATACTCCAGGCGCACGGAGGCACCTTGTTCCTGGACGAGATCGGCGACATGGCCTTGCCGCTGCAGACCAGGCTGCTGCGCGTGCTGGCTGAGAACGAGCTGGCACCGCTGGGCTCCGAGCAGTCGGTGCGGGTCGACATCAACCTCATCTGCGCGACCCACAGGGACCTTGCGCGCATGGTCTCCGAAGGCACCTTCCGGGAAGACCTCTACTATCGCCTGACCGGCGCCGTGTTCCGGCTGCCTCCCCTGCGCGATCGCAGCGACCTTGGCGAGCTCGTCGACTTCTTCCTGGCGGATGAAGCGCAGGCGCACGGCACCCGGTCCGCGCTGTCCGACGGGGCAATGGCGTGCATCCGCCGCTATCGCTGGCCCGGCAACGTACGGCAGCTGCGCATGGCGTTGCGGTACGCATGCGCGCTGGCCGCGGCCCGGGGCGTCATTGTTGCCGAAGATCTTCCCGACTATCTGCGCTGCCCGGCCGATGCCGCGCCAGCGGCGCCGGTGCCCGCGAGCCCGTCAGTTGCCGCGCAGGCATTCGACAGCGCCGGCCTGCGCCCGAGCGAGCTTCTCGAACGGGCGCGCATCGCGCAGATGCTCGCCTGCCACCACTGGCGCATCAAGGAAACCGCCAAGGCACTGGGCATGAGCCGCGCAACCATCTACCGCAAGATGGCCAGATACAACATTGTCTACCCGGGTTCGGCATCCTTGCCGGAATCGCCGCCCTTGTCCATGTCTCAGGCGGACGAGGCGGACTGAGGCACGTTGTCTCACCGGATCGAGTCAGGCCGTCTCACGCGGGCCACGCCGTAGCTTGCCGGGCCGTCGCCGGCGTCGTGCTGTATCGCAGCAATAAGCCCGCGCGGCCCACGCTTCACCCTGCCTGCGCCTGAGCCCTCCCCCCACGCTGCGCCGCAGCGCACACAGCACCTTCGCCATCCGCCCTCGTCCGCCGTCCGCTCTGGCACGGTTCATGCGATTTCCCTCCTGCACGAAGGCCACGCCATGCATTCATCCGCGGCACCCGCATGGCCCTTCGTCGATCCCCCACAACTACGATGGAGACACTACCGTGAGCAACGAAGGTTCGGTGCATCAGCCCAGCATGAAGGCCGCCGTATGGCGGGGTCGCCACGATGTCCGCGTCGAGGAGGTACGCGTCCCCGAAAAGCCCGCCGAAGGATGGGTAAAGATCCGTGTGCATTGGTGCGGCATCTGCGGATCGGACTTGCATGAATATGTCGCGGGCCCGGTCTTTATCCCGGTCGACCATCCGCACCCGCTCACCGGGCTGAAGGGGCAATGCATTCTCGGCCACGAGTTCAGCGGCGAGATCGCGGAACTGGGCGCAGGCGTGACCGGCTTCAAGGTCGGCGAGCGTGTCACCGCGGACGCCTGCCAGCATTGCGGAAAATGCTATTACTGCACCCATGGCCTGTACAACATCTGCGAGAGTCTCGCGTTCACCGGCCTGATGAACAACGGCGCATTCGCGGAATACGTCAACGTGCCGGCGGAGCTGCTCTACAAGCTGCCGGAGAACTTCCCCACGGAGGCGGGGGCGCTGATCGAACCGTTGGCGGTAGGGCTACATGCCGTGAAGAAAGCCGGCAACATCGTCGGCCAGACGGTTGTGGTGGTCGGCGCCGGCACCATCGGCCTGTGCACGATCATGTGTGCGAAGGCGGCCGGCGCRGGCCGCATTATCGCGCTCGAAATGTCGTCGGCGCGCAAGAAGAAGGCGTTGGAGGTTGGCGCCAACGTCGTCATCGATCCCAAGGAATGCGACGCGATCGCGGAGGTCAAGGCATTGACCGGCGGCTATGGCGCGGACGTGTCCTTCGAGTGCATCGGCAACAAGGCCACGACGAAGCTTGCCATCGACGTGATCCGCAAGGCCGGGAAATGCGTGATGGTGGGCATCTTCGAGGAGCCCAGCGCRTTCAATTTCTTCGAGATCGTATCGACGGAGAAGGAAATCATCGGATCGCTCGCCTATAACGGCGAATTCGCCGACGTGATCCGCTTTATCGCCGATGGCCGCATCGACGTGCAGCCGCTCATCACCGGGCGGATCTCCCTCGCCGACATTGTGTCGCAGGGCTTCGAGGAACTCGTCAACAACAAGGATGGCAACGTCAAGATCATCGTCCAGCCAGTTGCCAGCCTGGCGGCCTGACCGCTGGACAGCTTGACGGCTTGACGGCCGCTCATTCCAACGCGCCGCGTTGACCAACGCGGCCACCCTCCCATCCCACCGGCATGCGGGCCTCGCGCGATGCAGCGTCGCGCAGCGGCCAGCGCGCGCCTCGCGTGCCGGGCTTTCATCGTACTGGACATGCCGGTCATGGAACCCCTCAGCCCCAATATCGAAGCTCAAGACACACCAGCGCTCGCGCCTGCCGGATTCGCGCTGCGGCCATTGGCATTCTCCGTGGCCGTCTTCCTGATCGTGCACGGCATCAGCCTTGGCGTATGGCGCCTGTTCGCCGACCCCGCCCGGGCCGTCTGGAAATACGCCCCCCAGCCATTTGGCATGTACCTCTTCTGGGGCATCCTGGTGCTGGTCTTCATCGGCTTCAACTTCGGCATGGCCGGATTCTCGGCGCTGAAGCAGCCCGTGCGCGGCTGCGCCGCCACGGCCGTGACGCTGGCGCTCTCCTTCGCCGTGCCCGCCGCGCTGGTCCATGGCTACGGCGCACTGGATCCGGCATTCAGCGCCATCAACGGCGCCGGCTACGGCGCGGCCGGCCTGATCGTGCTGATCGGCTTCTACGGCTTCGGCATACTGGCGACGGGCATGGCCGGATGGCCATGGTCCGACAGCGGCCTGAGCCCCGCGGCTAGCGGCCTTGCTCAAATCGCCGCCGGCTGTTGCCTCACGGGCCTGGGCTATTTCCTGCTGATCTATCCCAGCGTATCGGCCGCCACCGCGCCGCATGCGATCCTGCTGCCGTTGCCGGTGGCGATCGGCTGGTTCTATTCCGTCATCGTGGCGTGGCTGACGACATTCCTGATCTTCGACAACTGGCCGTGGAACAGGCTGGCCCGGAAAAGCCACATGGCGCTCGCCGCGCTGGCCGGCAACTTCCTGCTGGGCACTGCGCTCTATGCCGTGCATCTGGCGTTGCTCAGATGGGTCCTCATTCCTCCCGGCGCCGTTGAAAAAATCGGCGCGATGCTTCCAAGCTGGCCTGCGCAGCTAGGCGTATGGATTGCCTTCTGGCTGATCTTCTGGGCCAACGTTGCCGGCAACTGGCCGACACGGTTCGGCGCAGGCACGAACCGGGCCATACGCGCTGCATCGTGCTGGGGTCTTGGACTGATCTCCTTTTTTGTCTATACGCGATGGTTTGCCGGCGCCGTGCTGCATGAAGCGGAGATCGTCCCCGGCTTTGGCGGCGATCCGCTTACCTGGGTCGACCTGCTCAACTACGTCATGCTGATCTACGCCGTCTATTTCGAGTTCTACGGTCTTTCGAGGAAGAACGGCTGATATCCCTTCCGCAAGGCTTGGCCGGTGCCCCGGCTCCCCGCGCGCCGTGCCTTGCCTTGCGGAAGAGGCGCCTGCGACGGCGACAGATGTCCCGCCCGATGCGACATCTGTCTCGCCGCCAGGCGCGACAACTGCCTGTTGCGGGCCCGGCGCCAGGCCGGCCCTCCTCACGCGTATGCGGCCTCCGGCAAGGCCTGGCGGGAAACCCCGGGGCCAGGCGCGGGGCTTCCCGCGCGCGCTGGCACCACTCTTGCAATTCAGGCTGGTCCGGCACCGCAGCCGGCCGCTGAAACGAAAGCAAGAGGAGACCCCGAATGGAACCCACCCCAAGCCATCTTCTGTGGATGTACGAGAAGATGATCGAGATCCGGCAATACGAAGAGACCATGGCCAAGGTCTACCTCGAAGGCAAGCTGCCGCCGAAGATCCAGAAAGGCCTGGCCTTCGACATCGGCGCCGGCCCGGTGCCGGGCGAGATGCATCTCGCGGCCGGGCAGGAGCCGGTGGCAGTGGGCGTATGCGCGCACTTGCGGCCGGAGGATACCGTGGTCGGCGCGCACCGCTCGCACCACTTCGCCATCGCCAAGGGCGTGCCGCTCGATGCCATGACCGCCGAGATGTTCGGCAAGGCCACCGGGCTCGGGCGCGGCAAGGGCGGCCACATGCACCTGTTCCATGCCGAAACCAAGTTCTCCTGCAGCGGCATCGTCGGCGCGAGTTCGCCGCAGGCCTGCGGCGCCGCATTGGCGGCGCGCAAGCTGGGCAAGGACTGGGTGGCCGTGTCCTTCTTCGGCGAAGGCGCAGCCAACCAGGGCTCGTTCCATGAATCGCTCAACCTGGCGGCACTGTGGAAGTTGCCGGTGGTGTTCGTCTGCGAGGACAACAAGTACGGCATCTCGGTGGAGAAGTCCGCCTCCACCTCGGTGCCTTCCAATGAMGTGCGCGCCGCCGGCTACGGCATGCCGGGCGTGCTGGTGGATCACAACGACGCTGTCGCGGTGTACCGCGCCGCCGGCGAGGCCGTGGCACGGGCGCGGCGCGGCGAAGGCCCCACGCTGATCGAAGTCAAGACCGACCGCTATCTCGGCCACTTCCAGGGCGACCCGGAAACCTACCGCCCGCGCGACGAAGCCAAGACCCTGCGCAGCGCCGATCCGATCCACGCCCTGGGCGCCACGCTGCGCGCCGGCGGCCTGCTCGACGACGCCGCCGAAGCCGCCTTGCGCCAGACCATCTCGGCCCGCATCGAGGCCGCTTACGAATTTGGCCGCAGCAGCCCCTACCCCGCGCCCGCGGAAGCGCTGCAACACGTCTTCGTCCAGCAAGACCTCGCACCAGCATAAACAGGAGACCAGCATGCAAACCGCACAAGGCGCGCCCCAGGGCGCGCGCACGCTCACCATGGCGCAGGCCATCGCCGAAGCCATCGGCCAGGAAATGGAGCGCGACTCGCGCGTCTTCGTGATGGGCGAGGATATC
>NZ_JBFTSF010000091.1:0-21340 GCF_056399905.1 Cupriavidus sp. 01L46 | reverse complement strand
CGCCTTGATAAAGCGCAGGTAGCCATGTTGCGACGCGCCCGCTGGCGCTTGCTGCCCGGGCCCGCCTGACTCCAGGGTCTCCAGGCGCGCCAGCAATTGCGCCAGGCGATCGGTATCGAGGGCGGCGCCGCCCTCCTCGCTGGCCTGCGCCTGGGCCGCCAGCCTCGCCTTGAGGCGGTGCACCGTGGCCTCCAGCCGCTCGGGCTGCACCGGCTTGAGCACGTAATCGACCGCCTCGCGCTCGAAGGCTTCCAACGCGAACTGGTCGTATGCCGTGACGAACACCACTAGCGGCGGCGAATCGAACTCCATCAGCTCGCGCGCCACGTCCATGCCGCTCATGCCTGGCATGCGGATATCGAGAAACGCGACCTGGGGCTGGTGCTGGCGGGCCGCCTCCAGCGCGGACACGCCGTCATGGACCACGCAGACGATCTGCGCCTCGGGCCAGAGGCTGGACAATTCGGCATGCAAGGCACGCGCGAGCAGCGGCTCGTCGTCGGCGATCAACAGGGTCGGGGCCATGGAAACGGAAGTAAGGGGCGGATCGGTCGAGGCAAGCCTAATCAGTCTAATCAGTCCAAGCAGTCGAAACGGCTAAGGGCGAGGTGCCTCAAGAATGGGAAATGCCTTGCGTGGCAGCGCTCACGGGGGGGATGGCGCGCGCGCCGGCGGCCTTGCACGCGGGCACCGGCATGGGTGCGTTGACGGCGGCAAGCGCCGCCGTGCGCACAACGGGCAACGTCAGCCGGACGATCACGCCGCGTGGCGTGTTTTCTTCCATCTGCATGCTGGCCGCCGCGCCGAAAATCCGCGCCAGCCGCTCGCGCACATGGGTCAGCCCAAGGCCGGAGCCCTTGGTCACGGCATGTCCGAAACCTACCCCGCTATCGGTGATGATCACCTGCACGGCGTTGTCGCCCTGCGCCCGGGCCGACAGCACGATCCTGCCGCCATGCATGCACGGCTCGATGCCGTGGCTGACCGCGTTCTCCACCAGCGGCTGGATCAGCATGGGCGGGATCTCGACCTCCGCCAGCTCGGGCGGAAGCTCGATCTCATAGGCCAGGCGCGTGCCGAAACGCAGGGCCTGGATGTCCAGGTAGCTGCGCAGCAACTCGAACTCCTGGCGCAGCGTGCATTGCTCGGCGCGCGTGTGCGACAGCGACATGCGCAGGAATCCGATCAGCCGCTGCAGCAGGCGCCTTGCGGCCTGCTGGTCGGTGGCAATCAGGCAGTCCAGGTTGGCCAGGGAGTTGAACAGGAAATGCGGCTCGATCTGCGCCTGCAGGGCCATCAGCTGCGCGCGCACCAGTTGCTTTTCGGCCTCTTCGCGCTGCAGCGCGTCGAGCGCGGCCTGCCGCTCGAGATGGGCGAGCTTCTCGCGCGACCAGTAGAAGTAAATCATGCTGGCCGATGCAAGCATGCCCACTACCAGGCACATGCGCAGCATATCGGTAGCTTCCTCGAAGGACTTCGCCGGCTCGTTCAGTACCACGCGTGTGGTCCAGCTGCCCATGATCACGCCCAGCGGCACGGCAACGGCAGTCAGGCACAGGAAGGGCCAGCGCGTGGGACGATCATTCCACCAGATCAGTACGCGGGCGATATCGATCAGCAGCCAGATCGACAGGCCGATAAGCTGACTGTAGACGAAGTTGTGCCACAGCGAGCCGCCCGTGCGGAAACCGTAGTTCAGGCTGACGGCGATGATGGTGTTCGCGCACAGCACGAACACCAGGTCGCGCCCGAGGATCGAGATCCTGGAGGGGATGGCGGCGGGACAGCGATCCAGCGCTTTCATAGGGGCAAGGTCGAGGATGACTGAGCGTTATTGGTTATTGTAAAGGCCGATCACAGGCGCTGACAGCCGTCGCCCGGCTCGCGGGCACGCGGCACCACGTTGGCGTCATCCATCGCGGGATTGGCACCGTGGCCGTGCAACGCGGCCCACCACTGCCCCGACAGCACATAGCGCGGAAACGTGATCCATTGCTCGGCCAGGATCCGCCGGGCGATGTCGAGCGGGCCGGCAAACGGCTCGGGCCTGACCGCCTCAAGCCGGTGCCCCCGCCCTTGCAGCATCATCGACAAGGCCATGCACAGCACGCCAAGCCCTACCGCGGGCACGGATAGCAACAGCACGCCATAGACCAGCAGCACATTGCCGGCCATGAACATCGGCACCGCGACAATGTGCAGCAACAGGCTGCGAGGGTGATTGTGGTTGCGGGCGTAGCCGCGCCATTGCCAGCTCAGCAGCCCTTCAGGGCGCGCGCTCATGGCTTGGGGCCGCGCTGGTCGACGCGCCGCCAGGCCAGGCGGCGCACAAGCACGATGGCGCCCAGGGCGATCAGCAGCACGGGCCAGCCATCCCGCACCAGGTAGGCTGGCAGCAGGCCGCCGTTTTGCGCGAGGAACACCGCGCCCAATGCAATCAGGATGATCGGGGCGATCAGCCCCTTGCCGCCACGGCCTTGCTTCATCGCGCTCTCCTCTCGTGCGGACCCGCGCACCGTCGATATTGCGGTGCATCAAGCCATGTGACGGTATCAACGTATTCCGCCACGGACAGTAGCGACTTTACGCGGACACCGGTCGCTACGAAAGTGGCGTGCGACGAATGGAATGCGGATGGCGCGAATCGCGAGGATGCGGCGCGATCGGCACCGGGCCTGCCCAGGTGCCGCTAGCCCAGGTTGTCAGGCCTCGACCACCTGCCCGCCCGCCGGCTCGGACAGCGCGCTGCTGACGGTATCGCGCGAGAGGTGCGGCGCGAACATGTTGATGAAGGCATGCGCGTAGCCGCGCAGGTAGGCGCCGCGGCGCACGGCCACGCTGGTGGTGTTGGGCTCGAACAGATGGTCGGCCGCGATCCGCACCAGCCCGGCGTCCTTGCGCTCGTCGTAGGCCATCGAGGCGATGATGCCCACGCCCAGCTCCAGCTCCGCGTAGGTCTTGATGACGTCCGCGTCCATCGCGGTCAGCACGATCTCCGGCTGCAGGCCGGCGGCGGCAAAGGCGCCGTCGATCTTGCGGCGCCCGGTGAAGCCGGCATCGTAGGTAATGATCGGGAAGCCGGCGATGTCTTCCAGCGTCGGCTCCGGCAGGTGCGTCAGCGGGTGATCCGGCGAAACCACCAGCACGTGGCGCCAGGTATAAGCCTCGAACGAGGTCAGCCCGGCCTCGCTGGCCACCGCCTCGGTGGCGATGCCGATATCGGCCTGGCCGCTCAGCACCAGCTCCACAATGTGCGCGGGCGAGGCTTCTTGCAGCGCAAGCGTCACATGGGGGTAAGCGCGGCGGAAGCTCTGCACCACCTTGGGCAAGGCATAACGCGCCTGGGTGTGGGTGGTGGCCACCGTCAGGCGGCCGGTATGGCGCCCGGCGAATTCGTCGCCCGCCTGGCGCAGGTTCTCGGCCTCGAGCAGCAGGCGCTCGACGATCCGCACGATTTCGCGCCCGGGCTCGGTCAGGCCGGTCAGGCGCTTGCCGTAGCGCTCGAAGATCTCGACGCCGAGCTCTTCCTCCAGCTCGCGGATCTGGCGCGAGACACCGGGCTGCGAGGTGTAGAGCGCATTGGCCACCTCGGTCAGGTTGAATTGGCGGCGCACCGCCTCGCGGATGGAACGTAGTTGCTGGAAGTTCATTGTGCGGCTCCTGCCGGCGTGCCCCTGGCGCTAGCCGGGGCGGATGAATGGGGTTGGACGAAGACACGCAGCCGGCGCGGCCGCACGGCGAGCAGCTCGCCCTCGCGGAAGCCCTGGTGGCGGAAGCGCTCGAGCGGCAGCGCCACTTCGATGACTTCCTGGGTGTCTTCACGTTCCAGTTCGAGCTGGGCCACGGGGCCCAGGGTGAGCGCGCGGCGCAGCGTCACGGCAATACCGTCGGTGCCGGGCGAATAGCGCTCGAGGTCGAGATCGTGCGGGCGGACATAGGCCACGGCGTCGCCGGCGGTCTCATGGCCGCTGCCGATCACCGGCAGGATCGAGTCGCCGGTATGCAGCAGGCCGCCCCGCTCCCCGACCTCAAGCCGKCCGTGGAACAGGTTGACGTTACCGAGAAAGCCGAACACGAACGGCGTGGCCGGATGGTTGTAGACCGCCTCCGGCGTGCCCGCCTGCTCCACATGGCCGCGGTTCATCAGCACCACCTGGTCGGCCACTTCGAGCGCCTCTTCCTGGTCGTGGGTGACAAACACGCTGGTGACATGGAGCTCGTCGTGCAGGCGGCGCAGCCAGCGGCGCAGTTCCTTGCGCACCTTGGCGTCGAGCGCGCCGAAGGGCTCGTCGAGCAGCAGCACGCGCGGCTCCACCGCCAGCGCGCGGGCCAGCGCGATACGCTGGCGCTGCCCGCCGGACAACTGCGGCGGATAGCGGTCGGCCAGCCAGTCGAGCTGCACCAGTTCCAGCAATGCGCGCACCTTGTCGCGGATCTGCGCCTCGCCGGGGCGCTCGGCGCGCGGCTTGACGCGCAGGCCGAAGGCCACGTTCTCGAACACCGTCATGTGCTTGAACAGCGCGTAATGCTGAAACACAAATCCAACCTGGCGCTGGCGCACGTGCTGGTGCGAGGCATCGCGCCCTTCCAGCAGGATCTGGCCAGCGTCGGCGCGTTCCAGGCCGGCGATGATCCGCAGCAGCGTGGTCTTGCCGCAGCCCGAGGGCCCCAGCAACGCCGTCAGCTGGCCTTCGTCGAAATCGAGGGTGACGTCGTCGAGCGCAACGAAATTGCCGAAGCGCTTCTGCACATTCTTGACCTGGATGCTCATGATGCCTGTCCTTGCAATTTGCCAGCGCTCGGGTTCTCCGGCGCAACGTTCTCGTCTTCCCTGTGCTCGCGGCTCGCCCGGTACTCCACCAGCGTCTTGATGCCAAGCGTGACCAGGGCCAGCAGTGTGAGCAGCGACGCCACCGCAAAGGCGGCCGCGAAGTTGTATTCGTTGTAGAGAATCTCCACGTGCAGCGGCATGGTGTTGGTCAGGCCGCGGATATGGCCCGACACCACCGAGACCGCGCCGAACTCGCCCATCGCCCGCGCATTGCACAGGATCACGCCATACAGCAGGCCCCAGCGGATGTTGGGCAGCGTGATGCGGCGGAAGGTCTGCCAGCCCGAGGCGCCCAGCACAATGGCGGCCTCTTCCTCCTCGCTGCCCTGCGCCTGCATCAGCGGGATCAACTCGCGCGCCACAAACGGAAAGGTGACGAAGATGGTGGCCAGCACGATGCCCGGCACCGCGAACATGATCTTGATGTCGTGCGCCTCCAGCCACGGCCCGAGCCAGCCCTGCGCGCCGAACAGCAGCACATAGACCAGGCCGGAGATCACCGGAGACACCGAGAACGGCAGGTCGATCAGCGTGGTCAGCAGGCTCTTGCCGCGGAATTCGAACTTGGCGATGGCCCAGGACGCCGCCACGCCAAACACCACATTCAGCGGCACCGCGATGGCGGCCACCAGCAAGGTGAGCTGGATCGCGGCCACGGCATCGGGCTCCACCAGCGAATCGAAATAAGTCTGCACGCCTTTGCGCAGCGCTTCATAAAATACCGAAGCCAGCGGAATGAACAGGAACAGCGCGAGGAACAGCACCGCAATCGCGATCAGGGTGTAGCGCACCCACGGCGCTTCACCCGTGGCATCCCGGAAACGCGTGGCGGCGGGGGCAGCACGGCCGCCCAGGCCCTTGGTAACGACGCCAGCCATTTCAGCTCTCCTTGTCCGGCGAGACGGACGCACGCACGGCCTGGTGGTGACGGCGCGTCCACGCTTGCAGCAGGTTGATCAACAGCAGCAGCGCGAAGGAGATCACCAGCATCACCACCGCCACCGCGGTTGCGCCCGCGTAGTCGTATTGCTCCAGCTTGGAATAGATCATCAGCGGCGCGATCTCGGAGACCATCGGCATGTTGCCGGAGATGAATACCACCGAGCCGTACTCGCCGGTGCCCCGCGCGAACGACAGCGCAAACCCGGTCAGCAGCGCCGGCAGGATGGTCGGCAGGATCACGCGGACAAAGGTCTGCAGGCGCGTGGCGCCCAGGCTGGCCGCGGCTTCTTCCAGCTCCTGCTCCGCGTCTTCGAGCACCGGCTGCACCGTGCGCACCACGAACGGCAGCCCGATAAAGGTCAGCGCCACCACCACGCCCAGCGGGGTGAAGGCCACCTTGATGCCCAGCGGCTCCAGGTAGCGGCCGATCCAGCCGTTGCCGGCGAACAGCGCGGTCAGCGCAATGCCGGCCACCGCGGTGGGCAGGGCAAAGGGCAGATCGACCAGCGCATCGACCAGGCGCTTGCCGGGAAAGCGGTAGCGCACCAGCACCCAGGCCACGACCAGCCCGAACACCGTATTGACGATGGCGGCGATCAGCGAGGCGCCGAAGCTCAGTTGCAGGGAGGCAACCACCCGGGGCGAGCTCACCGCGGCCCAGAAGGCCTCCCAGGTCATGGTGAAGGTCTTGAGGAAGGTGGCCGACAGCGGGATCAGGACGATCAGCGTCAGGTAKAACAGCGTGAAGCCCAGAGAGAGGCCAAAGCCTGGCAGCACGGTAAAGCGCTGCTTGCCTGGCTTGGGCGGCGCGCTCTTGCGCGCTTGGGGGGCATCCGGCCTCGCCGGGGGCGGATTGTCCGCCAGGGAAATCGAGGGTGGCATGTTGTCTCGTCTGTGCCGTCACTGTCGTATCCGCCTCCGGAGAATGGCTTCCGGGCGGAGTTCGCCGGAAACCGAAGCAGCGGGGGCGGCTTCTTTATGACGCCGGCGCATAACGCACCGGCCTACGAGACAAATTCTGCAGATACSSCCTTATAAACAGAACGAATCTTTGCGTATGTTCTTAGGCGTTTTAGATATAAGGGAACGTGGACGACACTTCCAGCCCGCCTTCCCAAGGCCCGGCGCAGTCTCCGGACGGGCCGGCGCTGCCGTCCGCCTCGATCCGCTGGATCAAGGCATCGAGCAAGGCAAGCCCTTCGGGCCACTGGTCAAGGCCGGATTCGGCGTTAATGTGACCCAGCATGCCCGCGTCATGGAGCTCGCTGCCCCACAGCGTGCCCCAGCWGAASGCGGTGCGCTGCTGCATCCAGGGATCATTGCGGCTGGCCACCAGGATGGTGGGAAACGGCAGCCGGTACGCGGGCAGCAGCCCGGCCACGCCAAACTTGTCGGGATCGGCCGGCGCCACCAGCACCGCGCCCGCGATGCCCTCGGGGTCGAGCGCTGCCTGGCGCAAGGTGGCCAGGCAGCCGAAGCTGTGCGCCACCAGGATGGCCCCGCGCGGGGCCACGCGCTGCGCCCGCATGACGCTCTCCGACACGCGCTCGGCCCACAGCGGCAGGCTCGGGCGCGACCAGTCGTGCTGCTCCACGCGCTGCCAGTCCGGAAAGCGCTGCTCCCAACGGCTCTGCCAGTGGCCCGGGCCACTGCCATGCAACCCGGGCACCGTCAGGATCTGCAAGCCCTTGGGCACCTTCAACCGTACGTCGGCGGGTCGCGTGCTTGCGCCCGCCTGGCCGCCGCGCTGCTCCCGCGCGGCCGGCCTCTTCGTCTGCGTCATATCGGCTCCTTGGTCAACGCCATCGGGATGCCGCCGGATCCGCTCCGTGGCGCCCCGCCCTTGAACTCCTGAATGCCAGCCTCGCCGGCCACTTCACGCAGGTGGCGTGCGCTCACCGCCGCGCCGGTGAAGCTGCCCTGCCCCAGTACGATGCCGGCCGCCTGCAGCCGCTCGGCGTTTTCGGCGTTCTCCAGCCGGCGACCGATCAGCGTCACGCCGGCGCTATCGGCACTGGCCTGCAGCCCCGCCAGTTGGCGGTCGGTCCAATTGCGGCGCATGTCCAGCTTGAGCCAGTCGGGCAACGCGTGCGCCATCAGCGCGCCGGCCTCCGCGGGATCCGATGCCTGCAGGCTCACCGCAAAGCCGTTGCGGCGGTAGTTGCCCACCACATGCAGCAGTAGCGGCAGGTCGTCGTTGGCGCTGGCCGGCACCTGGATCACGAACCGGTCCAGCGGCAGGCCGAGCGACTGCAGCGCGCGCCGGAAGGCCGCGCCGTGATCGTCGGCCACGGCGGCCAGCAGCCGGTTGTGCACGTTGAGCACCAGCTTGCGATCGCCATCGGCCGCGAAATAATTGATGGCATGCACCAGGCGCGAGAGCCGGTCGAGCGAGACCAGCGAGGCATCGTCCGCCGCCATCGCAAACAGCTTCCAAGCGGTCAGGCCGACGCCATCGCCGGCGTATGTTCGCAGCGTGCCTTCGTGCGCCACCACGTCGCGGCTGGACAGGGTGATAAGCGGCTCGAACGCGCTGGTCAGCGAGCAGTGATAGAACTGGCCCTGCACCTGCCCACGCTCGTCGCGCCACAGCTGGCGATCGCGCTCGGGGCGGCGCGGCAGCCCTTCCAGGTAGTGGGTAAGCGCCGTCGGTGCCGCGCCTGCTTCGTTCGCGCTTGCCATTGCGATTTCCTTTGCGTTGCGCTTGCGCCTCGGGCGAGGCTTCAAAGCTTGGCCAGGGAGACCTCGGTAGCCTTGACCAGGGCAACGACTTCGCTGCCGATGGCAAGGCCGAGATCCTTGACCGAGCGGGTGGTGATGACCGAGGTGACGATGCCGGCCGGCGTCTCGACGTCGACCTCCGAGACCACAGGGCCTTCGATGATGGCGGCAACCTTGCCGCGGAACTGGTTACGTACGTTGATCGCCTGAATGCTCATGATAGAAGCTCCTTTGCGTGAGTGAAAATGACAATTGCGTAAAACTCTGGTTTAGCGGATGGCCCCCGCGCGGGTGAGTGACGTTGCCCGCTCACCCAGGGCTGCCACCGCTTGCGCGGGTTGCGCCGGCTTCGCTCAAGGCTGGCCGCGCGTCCTTTGCTTCATTCTTGTTTGCTGCTTCCTCGGCGGGCTTGCCTGCGCCGCTGCTTGCATCCCTGCTTGCGTCCCTAGATTGCCCAGCGCACTGAATCGAACGTGCGCGCCACCGACCAGTCCACTGCGGGCAACAATGCTTGCCCGTGCTGGCTCTCATCGGCAGCCGGCGCGCCGTCACGCCGCATCACCCGGCGCAGCACCGCGTCCTCCAGTTGCGCGAACGCCGCCGAGCCGCGCTGGCGCGGACGCGGCAGCGCCACCCTCTGGTCCAGCGCGATGCGGCCGTCTTCGATCAGCACCACGCGGTCGGCCAGCGCTACCGCCTCCGATACATCGTGGGTGACCAGCAGCGCCGTGAAGCCAAGGCGCTGCCACAAGGTTTCGATCAAGCCCTGCATCTCGATGCGGGTCAGCGCATCCAGCGCGCCCAGTGGCTCGTCCAGCAGCAGCAAGCGCGGGTGATGCACCAGCGCGCGCGCCAGTGCCACGCGCTGGCGCTGCCCGCCCGACAGGCGCGCCGGCCACTCCCCCGCGCGCTCGGCCAGGCCGACCTGGCCCAGCACCCTGGCCGCATCGGCCTGCTGCGCGCGCGCCAGCCCCAGCGCCACGTTGTCCAGCACCGTCTTCCACGGCAGCAGGCGAGCATCCTGGAACATCACCCGGACCGCCTCGCACTGCTTGTTGCCAGGCGCGCCGTCCAGCGTCACGCCACCGCCGTCGCTGTCTTCCAGGCCGGCCACCAGCCGCAGCAAGGTACTCTTGCCGCAACCGCTGCGGCCCACGATGGCGAGAAACTCGCCGGGCGCGGCCTGCAGGTCGATGCCGTGCAGCACCTCGCGCCCGCCGTAGCGCTTCACCACCTGCTGCACGCGCAGCGCGAGGCCCTTGCCATCCTGGCTGGCGGGCACATCGGCCAGCGCGGCCTGCTCGATCGGGTTGCTTTGCATATCGGGTTCTCCTTGGCCGGCCGCGCTCAGTGCGCCTGGTAGCCGGGGTGCCAGCGCAGCCAGAACCGCTCCAGCCCGCGTGACAGCAAATCCGCCAGCTTGCCCAGCAGCGCKTAGAGCAGGATGCCCACCAGCACTACGTCGGTCTGCAGGAACTCGCGCGCATTCATGGTCATGTAGCCGATGCCCGACTGCGCCGAGATGGTCTCGGCCACGATCAGGATCACCCACATCAGGCCGAGCGAGAAACGCACGCCGACCAGGATGTTGGGCAAGGCGCCCGGCAGGATCACCTCGCGGTAAAGGCGCCAGCCCGACAGGCCGTAGCTCTTCGCCATCTCGATCAGCCCGGGGTCGACCGCGCGGATGCCGTGGTACGTGTTCAGGTAGATCGGGAAAAACACGCCCAGCGAAACCAGGAACAGCTTGGCGGTCTCGTCGATGCCGAACCACAGGATCACCAGCGGGATCAGCGCCAGCGGCGGAATGTTGCGCACCATCTGCAAGGTGCTGTCGAGCAGGGTCGCGGCCGGCCGGAAGGTGCCCGTCAGCAGGCCCAGCGCCAGCCCGAAGCCGCCGCCGATGGTGAAGCCGAGCACGGCGCGCCAGGTACTGACCCACACGTGGCGCCACAGCTCGCCGGTCACGGACAGGCCCCAGGCGGCCTTCACCACGTCGAACGGCGCCGGCAGGATGCGGTTGGACAGCCAGCCCAGCTGCGAGGCCAGTTGCCACGCCGCCACCAGCAGCACCGGCACGATCCAGGGCGCGGCCGAGCGAGCGGCATGGCGCAGCCAGTCAGGGTTGCGCGCGGGCAAGGTCAAGGGAGCGGACATGGTTGCCTCCTACCCGCGCGCCGCGCGCGGCACGATGCCGGTTGCCATGACTTCGCCGAAAGGGCCGGACAGCACCTTGCCCTGCAGCTGGTCGCGCACCGAGCGCGGCAGCAGCGGAAAGACCAGTTCGGCGAAGCGATAGGCTTCTTCCAGATGCGGGTAGCCGGACAGCACCAGGGTATCGATGCCCAGCGCCGCGTACTCCTTGATGCGCGCCGCCACGATGTGCGGGTCGCCCACCAGTGCCGTGCCCGCGCCGCTGCGCACCAGGCCCACGCCGGCCCACAGGTTGGGGCTGATCTCCAGCTCCGCGCGGCTGCGTCCGCCGCCACCTGCGTGCAGCGCGGCCATGCGGCGCTGCCCTTCGGAATCCATCTTGCCGATCACCGCCTGCGCGCGCGCCACCGTCGCATCGTCGAGCTTGCTGATCAGCTGGTCGGCCGCGGCCCATGCCTCGTCCTCGGTCTCGCGCACGATCACGTGCAGGCGGATGCCGAACTTCACGCTACGCCCATGGCGCGCCGCGCGCTGGCGCACGTCGGCGAGCTTCCTGGCGACCTCCGCCGGCGGCTCGCCCCAGGTCAGGTAGGTATCCACCTGCTCGGCCGCGAGCTCATGCGCGGCGGCCGAGGAGCCGCCGAAGTACACCGGCGGATGCGGGCGCTGCAGYGGCGGGAACAACACCTTCGCGCCCTTGACCTTGAGATGCTTGCCCTCATAGTCGAGCTCGGCGCCTTCATGGCTGGCGGCCAACACCTCACGCCAGATGCGGATGAACTCGGCCGAGGCTTCGTAGCGCTCGGCATGGTCCAGGAACAGGCCATCGCCCTCCAGCTCCGATACATCGCCGCCGGTCACCAGGTTCACCAGCAGGCGTCCGCCCGACAGGCGGTCGAATGTCGCCGCCATGCGCGCGGCCAGCGTGGGCGCCATCAGCCCGGGGCGTACCGCCACCAGGAAGCGCAGCCGGGTGGTGACCGCGGCCAGCGTGGAGGCCACCACCCACGGATCCTCGCAGGAGCGGCCGGTGGGAATCAGCACGCCCTCGTAGCCAAGCGTATCGGCCGCGGTGGCGATCTGCTTCAGGTAATCGATATTGACCTCGCGCGCCCCTTCCGAGGTACCGAGGTAGCGGCTGTCGCCGTGCGTGGGGATAAACCAGAAGACCTGCATGTCCGTGCCTCTTCAGCGCTGTTTGTGGATCGTGGCCGTCCGGCCCTCGCCTGCCGCAACCAGGCCGATCGCCAGCAAGGCAGCGCCCAGTGCGCCGGTGACTAGCGCCACCAGCAGTACATGCCTGGCAGGGCGCAGCGGGGCGCCGGCTCGGATCGGCATGGGAATAAAAATAGGAAGCGGGGATAAGGCACGGAAGTTGCGCGGCGGGCACGCGCCCGCCGCCGGCTACGTCTTACTTCTTGCCAGGCTGGTAGACCTGGTCGAACGAGCCACCGTCGGCGAAGTGCGCCTTCTGCGCTTTCTGCCAGCCGCCAAAGGCCTCATCGATGGTGAACAGCTTGACCTTGGGGAAGTTGCTCGCATACTTGGCGGCAATCTTCTCCGAGATCGGGCGGTAGTAATTCTTGGCCGCGATTTCCTGGCCCTCGTCGGTGTACAGGAACTGCAGGTAAGCTTCGGCCACCTTGCGCGTGCCCTTCTTGTCCACCACCTTGTCCACCACCGCCACCGGCGGCTCGGCCAGGATGGAGATCGACGGCGCGACGATGTCGAATTTGTCCGGGCCCAGTTCCTTGATCGCCAGGATAGCCTCGTTTTCCCAGGCAATCAGYACRTCGCCCAGGCCGCGCTCRACAAAGGTGKTGGTSGCGCCGCGSGCGCCGGAATCCAGCACCGGCACGTTCTTGAGCAACTGGCCGACGAACTCCTTGGCCTTTTGCTCGTTGCCGCCCGGCTGGCGCAGCGCGTAGCCCCAGGCCGCCAGGTAGTTCCAGCGCGCGCCGCCCGAGGTCTTCGGGTTAGGCGTGATCACCTGCACGCCCGGCTTGACCAGGTCGTTCCAGTCCTTGATACCCTTGGGGTTGCCCTTGCGCACCAGGAACACGATGGTCGAGGTATAGGGCGACGCATTGTGTGGCAGGCGCTTTTGCCAGTCCGGCTTGAGCAAGCCCTTCTCGGCGATGGCGTCGATGTCATAGCCCAGCGCCAGCGTGACCACATCCGCATCCAGCCCATCGATCACCGAACGCGCCTGCTTGCCCGAGCCGCCGTGCGACTGGCGGATGGTCAGCGCGTCGCCGCCCTTGGCCTTCCACGCCTTGGCGAAGGCGGCATTCACGTCCACGTACAGCTCCCGCGTGGGATCGTACGAAACGTTCAAGAGGGCGGTGTTGGCCCAGGCGGTCTGGGTGGAACCGATGACGGCCAGTGCCGCGAGTCCGATGGCCAGCTTGCGAATCATGTGTCCTGCTCCCGTATTCTCGTCGTGAAATGGCGCGTGCGCGCCGCGTTTCATGGCCCTCCTTGTGTGGGAAGGCTTGCGTCAGGGATGAAGACTACCGAGGGGCCTATCTGAAAGGAACGAATGGTTTCGCCGATCCTTGCACGTTTTCCGCATAAGATTCGACGGAAATATGAACATGCCGGAGGGGGTGGGAGAGGCGCTCGCTGTGCCGAACGCCTTGCGCGCCCCGCCCTTGCGGTCAGCGGCCGGCGCTGTTCACGCGGGCCGGCCACTGCCCATCGGCGATCAGCGCGCGAACCGTTTCCATCAGCAGATCCAGCACCGCCGAGACCGCGATCGACAGCGGCATGGTGGCGGAGCGGCACAGATAGACCGGGCGCGACATGCTCGGATGGGTGATCCGCGCCGCGGACAGCAAGCCATCGTGCAACTCCTCGCAGACCGATGCGTAGGAGAGGATCGTGCACCCCACGCCCGCCGCGGCGAGATTGATGAGTTGCGGTATGGCATTCACCTCCGCCAGCACCGGGAGCACGACCTGATGAGCGCGCAGATACCCATCGATCAACGCGCGCAGGCCATGCTCGCCGGCGGGCAGGATCATGGGGAAGCGATGCAGGTCCTTGAACCGCACCGTCTTCGTCAGATCGGCTCCGCGCTTGCGGGCATCGGCGAACTGCCCCGGGGGCGCCAGCAAGACCAGATCCTCGTCGACCACGTGTTCGAACAGCAGGCCGGAGCCAGCGTCCGCCTGGAAGGTCAGGCCAATATCGATGCGCCCGCTCAGCAGTTGGTCGGGGATGTACCCGGTGCTGAGCTCGACCACCTGCAACTGGACCTTAGGCCAGCGCCGGATGGCTTCGCGCACCAGCGGCACGGTCAGTATCTTCGCCATGGATTGCGGCAGGCCGATCGCAACCCTGCCCGCGGGATCGGTTACCAGGTCGCGCACGTCCTCGCAGGCGACGTCGAGCCGCTTGAGGATATCCCTGGCGTGGCTCTCGAATCTCTGCCCGGCGGCAGTCAGGACGACGCCCTTGTGGCTGCGCATGAAGAGGGCCACGCCAAGATCCTGCTCGATGTGCTTGATCTGAAGGCTCAGCGCCGGTTGCGCGAGATGCATGTTCTCCGCGGCCCGGGAGATCGATCCCGCCGACACCACCGCCAGAAAGCATCTGAGTCCACGTACATCGATCGACATAAGCAAGTCTCCGCATGTGACACCACGGGGCCGGCCGGGCGGCGGCACGATGGCGGCAAGTTCCAGCTGGGTATAGCATAAAAATATACTCAATATCAAAAATCTATCTTGGACATATAGCGGTACCGAAGCCCATAGTGACGCCAGCTTCCACGCAACGCACGCGGAATGCCAAGACAGATCATCCACGGAGACTCAATGGGACTCAGCCGCCGTACTTTCCTGACGGGCGCAGCCGCATCGTTGCTCGCCCCGTCGCTCCATGCCGGGCAATGGCCGTCGCGGCCGATCAAGCTTGTTGTCCCGTTCGCGGCGGGTGGCCCCGGTGACTTCGTGGCACGCCTGATTGCCATACCGCTGGGCAACCGGCTCGGCCAGCCCGTGGTGATCGAGAACAAGCCCGGCGCCGGCGGCAATCTCGGCACGCAGAATGTGCTCGACGCCAACGCCGATGGCTATACGCTGCTGCTGAACACGGTCGGCATGCATGCCGTCAACCCGCTTTTGTTTCCCGACTTGCGGTTTCGCCCGCAACGCGACCTGGTGGCCATCGGCGTGGTTGCGACGGTGCCGAACGTGCTGGTGGTGCATCCAACCAAGCTGGGGGTCAGCTCCCTGGCGGAGCTGGTCCGTGCCGGCAAACAGCGGCCGGACAATCTCACCTACGCCACCTTCGGCGCGGGAAGCTCCCCGCATATCTATGGCGCGCTGCTGCAGAAGGCCGCGGGCTTCACCGCGGTGGCCGTGCCCTACAAGGGCAGCGCGCCAGCAAGCACTGACGTCATGGCCGGGAATGTGGATTTCCTCTTCGACAGCATGACCACCTCCATCGGCCAGATACAGGGCGGCAAGCTCAAGGCCCTGGCGATCACTTCGGCTGCGCGTTCGCCCCTGCTGCCGGATGTGCCGACGCTGCAGGAAGCCGGCTATCCGGCGCTGGACCTGAAGTTCTGGCTGTCGCTGCAAGCTTGCGCGAAGACGCCGCCCGCCATCGTCGAGATGCTGCGCCAGGCCGTGGCGCAAAGCGCTGGCGATCCAGGCTATGGCCATGCGCTGATTGCGCGGGGAGCCGAGCCGTTCCACATGGCGCCCGCCGATGTGCAGGCCTATGTGAATCGCGACACCGCGCGATGGATGGCCCTGGCCCGCTCCATCGATATCAAGCCCGAGTAGCCGCCCCGACTCACCGGCATCCCATAGCCACAACACGACGCCGGACCCGCGCCCGCAATCCCGGGCGGCGTCCGCCGCCGATCCGCTTCGGAGACACATCCATGATTGCATTGCAGGGCATTCGCGTCCTCGACTTGAGCAAGGTGCTTGCCGGCCCCTTGTGCGGGCAGTATCTGGGCGAACTTGGCGCCGAAGTCATCAAGGTCGAGCCGGTCGGCGGCGGCGACGATACGCGCGCCTGGCTGCCGCAGGAGCGCGGGCAGTCCGCCACCTTTCTCGCCGTCAATCACAACAAGCGCAGTCTCGCCGTTGACCTCAAGACCAGCGAGGGCAGGCAGATCGTCCAGAGGCTGGCGGCCAAGGCGGACGTCGTGCTGCAAGGCTTCGGCAGTGGCGCCGCCGCCAGGCTCGGTGTGGACTACGACACGCTGTGCGCGTTGAACCCGGCGCTGATCTACTGCGAGATCTCTGGCTACGGACGCACGGGCCCCCTGGGCCAGGAACCCGGCTACGACGTCATGCTGCAGGCCTTCAGCGGCATGATCAGCACGATGGGCCAGGCCGGTGGCCAGCATGCGCGCGCCAGCTTTTCGCCGGTGGACCTGGGCACCGGCATGCATGCATTCAGTGGCATCCTGGCCGCACTGATCGAGCGGCAGAAGACAGGCCGAGGCATGCACCTGGAGGTGTCCCTGCTGGATACCGCGATGGGCTTCATGGGCTATCTCGCCCAGAACTATTGGCTCAGCGGCAAGGTGCCGCGGGCCATGGGCACCGCGCATCCGGCCATGGCGCCCTACCAGGTGTTCGACGCAGCCGACGGGCCAGTGATGATCGGCGTCGGCAACGACGCGCAGTGGCGGCGCTTCTGCCCGGTCGCCGGGTTGCAGGATGTGGCCGACGCGCCGCGGTTCGCCACCAATGCGGCCCGTGTCGCGCACTTCACCGAAACCGTCGAGATGGTCCAGGCGCGTATTCGGACCCAGCCGGTTGCCTACTGGCTCGACGCGCTGCGCAAGGCTGGCGTGGCCTGCTCCCCGATCCACACGCTGGACCAGGCGCTGGCGCATCCGCAAGTGGCCGAGCGCGCGCTGATCGCCGAGTCTGAGCATCCGGTGCTGGGCAAGGTGAGGAACATGGGCTTGCCCGTGCGCTTTCGCGGCGGCAGCCGGCAAGCGCGCCGCGCGCCGCCTTTGCTGGGCCAGCACACCGACGAAATCCTGTTGCAGACAGGCTATACGCCCGAGTCCATTGAACGATTCAAGGCGCGCGGCGTGATTGCCAGCGCCGATGCCAGCAAACCCGGTGGCCTTTGCACGGCCGCATGAGATCAGGAGTCACCATGCCCTCAGTCAGATATGAAGTGCGCGACAGGGTCGCGGAAATCCTCCTGGATAGCGCGCCGGTCAATGCCTTGAGCGAGGCGATGATCGACGAAATGCTGGCGGCGCTGCGGCGCGCGGCACAGGACGATTCGGTCAGGGCCGTCATCCTGGGCAGCGCCCTGCCCCGGCGCTTTTGCGCCRGGTTGCGGCTGGATGCGCTGCATGGGGCGCCGCAGGCCCGGATCTATAGCCTGGTCGACAAGCTGTACAACGAACTGTGCGACGCGCAATTCAACCTGGGCAAGCCATCCATTGCCGCCGTGAACGGCACCGCCCGCGGCGGAGGCATGACGCTCGCGATCTCCTGCGACATGATCGTCGCCGCCGACACGGCCACCTTTGGCTATCCGGAAATCGACGTCGGGCTGACGCCCGCCATCCACTACACGCACCTGCCGCGCGTGATTGGCCGTCACCGGGCCTTCGACCTGCTTTTCACCGGACGCGCGTTCGACGCCGCCGAAGCCATGTCCCTCGGACTGGTCAGCCGCGTGGTGCCCGTGCAGGACGTCATGCGCGAGGCCAGAGCACTTGCCCAGACCTTGTGCGCAAAATCTCCGGTCGTCGTCAAGATGGGACGCAAGGCCTTCATGCGCGCCAATGACAACGACTACCGGCGCGGCGTCGCCGCGGCGGTGGAGAGCTTCGGCAATGTGGTGGCGACGGACGATGCGAAGGAAGGCATCGCCGCGTTCGTGGAAAAGCGCAAGCCATCCTGGCAAGTCTGATCGTGCCGGCTTCAACAATCATCCAACAATCGCCCTCAACGGAAGCGGAGTGAACGCATGCGATTCCTGAACACCCTGCACCGGAGCGCCCCCGTCATCCTTGCGCTGCTCGCGGCGCAACCAGGTGGCGCCAGCGCGAAGGATGCATGGCCAGCCCAAGCCGTGAGGCTCGTGGTGCCGTATGCGGCCGGCGGACCGACCGATGCCTTTGCGCGCGTGCTGGCTGAGCAATGGGGCAAGCAGCTGGGCGAGCCGATGATCGTGGAGAACCGCACAGGCGCCGGCACGGTGGTTGGCACCGACTATGTGGCCAAGGCCAAGCCGGATGGCTATGTGGTCCTGTTGACGACCGTGGCGCACGCGGTCAACGAGAGTATCGTGCCCCGTTTGCCCTACCGCACCACGCAGGACTTCGCGCCGGTCGGACTGGCGGCCAAGGCGCCCCTGGTCCTGCTGGTGAACAAGAACTTCCCAGCCAGGAATCTCCCCGAATTCCTGGCGTACGTCAAAGCGCATCCTAGGCAGATCAACTATGGGTCCGCCGGCAATGGCAGCGCACCTCATGTCGCGACCGAGCTGCTGAACCTCAAAGCCGCGCTGAAAACCACGCACATCCCGTATCGCGGCACCGGGCCCGCCATGACCGACCTGATCGGCGGGCAGATCGGCTTCATGATCGACAGCGCGCCGACGGGACTCGCGCAGGTCCGCGCGGGAACAGTGCGGCTGATTGCCACGTCGATGCAAGCGCGCCTTGCACAGACACCGGACACGCCGGCCATCGCCGAAGCGGTACCCGGCTACGAAGCCTATACGTGGAATGGCGCCTTCGTCCCCGCGGGGACGCCTGCGGCAGTAATCACCACGCTGAACGGTGCGTTGCGCCGTGCGCTTGCCGACCCCGGCCTGAAGAGGCGAGCCTTCGAGATGGGCCTGGTTCTCGAGGCCGAGCCAACGCCGCAGGCACTCGCCGCGCACGTGGACAGCGAGATCGCCAAATGGCGGACCGTCGCGCAGGCGGCCGATATCAAGGAGCAGTGAAGCATGACCCGACCCGACTTTGCAGCACCGGCGTGCTGACCATGCGTTCCACGGTGCATAACCAGTCTGCAGTGCTCGTGATGGAAGGCACACAGCGCTACCTGTTGAAGAAGCGCCAGCCGGGCTAGATTCCTGCCGCAACCTGGAGTCCAGGGCCAGCGGTGCTCTCCTTGCGGCACCAGGGGACGCAGCCGCACCTGCCGCGCGCCAGCGGCGAAGTCAGGCAGGTGCTCGCCGAATGGACGCTGGCACCGGTCGACCTCTGGGCGGTATTTCCGAGCGGCCGCATGGCCAGCGCGAAGGTCAAGGCTTTTGTCGCGTTCGTGGAAGCGGCACTGCGCCGCGACATCGCTTAGCGAAGAGAAAAACCTAGTCCGCGTGAAATGCCGGCAGGACGTCGGCGGCCAGTTCTTCCATCACCTCTCGCGGCGCACGTTCGGATGCCTGCAGGTTGAGCGAAACATGATGCGTGCCGCTGCCGCGCATGTCCCGCAGCAACTCCCTCAGCCCATTTCGCCCGGTGCGATAGCCAAGCGAGATTGCGGTAGGCGGCTCGCCGGCATCGGCGCTCAGGTCCAGTTGCATCGCCACGCCAAAGGCGCGGAACTGCCCGGGCGCGGCACGCTCAACCGCCGCGCGCCACATGCGATAGCGCTCCCGCTGCACCGCAGGCTCGCGGTGATAGGTCATCCAGCCGATGGCATGGCGCGCGATCCAGTCAACGCTCTGCCCGCCCGAGCCCACGGCCAGCAAGGGAACGGGCGCGGGGAGCCTGGGGAGCACGAAAAACTCGGGCGTGTCGTCATGGAACTGATCCGGGATCACCCGGGAAGGCCCTCCCACCGCCGCCGCCACCGTCTCCCAGTGACGCAGGTACAGATCGCGCCGTGCGGCCGTAGCCTGCCCAAACGCAGCGTACTCGGCAGGACGGTCGCCAGAGCCCAGGCCAAGCACGAAGCGGCCCTGCGACAACGCGCTGACTGAAATGGCCCCTTTGGCGACATGCAGCGGATGCCGCAGCGTCAACACGATGGCACCGCTCACCAGCGCGATGCGCTCGGTCTGGCTGGCCAGCGCGCCAAGGAACACCCAGGGATCGAGATGCCCGACCGGGTCCGGGTAGTCGGCGCTGTTCAGCGGCACGTCGCGCACCCACAGCGCGCGGAATCCGAGCGCGTCGGCGAGCTTGGCCAGCGCCACCTGCTCGCGGAAATCCGCGACTACCTGGCCGGATTGCAGCATCGGCAAGGTCAGGCCAAGCGAGAGGCGGCCTTCCTGGAACACGCGGTCTTGCACGGCGGCGTCATGCGGCGAAGGGGCGTCTGTCTGAGGCATTCGAGTCCTCCAGATGTACTTGCGGGTCGCTGGCCCGTCTGCGGGGACCGTCTGGCATATTAGCAGTTGCCACGCGCTGGCCGCTGCGCACAAGCGGGTGAGCCGGGCCGATAGGAAACGATAGCGCCGGGCGGACAAGCGACAAGAAAAAAGCCCGCCCCACTTGCGTGGCGCGGGCCAAGTTTCCGTATTCTGGAAACGGGTAGACAAGTCATGAAGAGCGCCCCCGCATCTCCATGACGGAAATCATATTAGCGGGCGGCACCATTTTGGTTCTTGACCCATGTCAAATGGGCGTCCGGTTTGTGCAAAGGTAGTGCGAAGGTAGTGCAAAGGTGGGCGGCCGATGTATGGCGCTTGTAGGGATTTGCCAGCGTCAAGCCAGGTCATCCAGCTTGACCGCAAAGCCGCGCTGCACGCCGGGACGCGCGAACAGGGCGTCGTACCAGCGCCTGACATTCGGAAACTGCTCCAGCGAGACCTGATGGCGCTCGTGGCGCCAGGCCCAGCCCAGGATCGCGAAATCCGCCACGGACAGCTCGCCGGCCACGTATTCCACCTCCGCCAGGCGCCGGTCCAGCACGCCGTAAAGGCGCCGCGTTTCTTCCGAATAGCGCTTGAGCCCATAGTGCCGGTCGGCCTCCGCCTCGACCGTGCGGAAGTGATGCACCTGGCCCGGCATGGGCCCGAAGCCACCCATCTGCCACATCAGCCACTCCAGCACCGGCACGCGGTCACGCAGGCTGGCGGGCAGGAACTTGCCGGTCTTCTCGGCTAGGTAAAGCAGGATCGCGCCGGATTCGAAGACGCTGATCGGCTGTCCATCGGGGCCATCCGCATCGACGATGGCCGGAATCCGGTTGTTGGGGCTGATGCGCAGGAAATCCGGCTGGTGCTGCTCGCCCTTGGTGATATTGACCGTCTTGACAGCATAAGGCAGCGCCATTTCCTCGAGCGCGACGCTGATCTTGCGCCCGTTCGGCGTGTTCCAGGTGTGCAGGGTGATAGTCATGGATATCGGTTCGTGATGAGGGGATCCAGGCTCAGCTCAAGGGCGCTGCAACGTACTGGCGGAAACCGGCGCGCTCGCCCACACGCGCATACCAGCGTTCGAGATTGGGCAGCGCGGGGCGATCGATCCGGGCGTCCAGGCCGAACCAGCGGCGTGCGTAGGCGCCCAGCACCAGGTCGGCCAGCGTGAAGACGCCGCCTTCCATATAGTCGCGGCCTTCCAGGTGCTGGTCGAGCAAACGCCACAACCCTGCCACCACGCCGGCGTCAGCGGTCAGGCGAGCCACATCGCGTTCGGCGGCGGGCGTGCGCACAAAGCCCCAGAAGACCGGCCGTTCCGCCGGCTGCAAGGTCGACAGTGCCCAGTCCAGCCAGCGGTCCACGCTGGCACGCGCC
>NZ_JBFTSF010000090.1:0-21576 GCF_056399905.1 Cupriavidus sp. 01L46 | reverse complement strand
GGGTGCGATGCCACACACAATCGGCCCCGCCGCGCGCCACCGGCGGCAAAACAAAAAGCGGCGGAGAAAGCCGAAGCTCTCATCCGCCGCCGCCGGCCCGCACGGCCCGTGTAGTGGCAATGCGCGGGTCAAAACCGCTAAGCCGCGCTGGTATTTCCTCCGGTTTGCGTGCTCAGTGAGATACATCCTTGCTTTCGAGCTTCCAGTAGGCAATGGCCGCGGTCATGCCGAAGATCATGTGGCCAACCAGCGTATGCCAGCCACGCGCATCGGCGAACCAGGTGAAGAAGTGCGTCATGCCGTAGAAGTTGAGCAGGTACACGGCAATGCCGAATACCGCGCCGGTAAGCAATGCCAGGCCCGTGCTCGAGTCCAGGTGAAACGGCGCGATGATGGCCCCCAGGATCATGCCCAGCACCGCGCCGAGCACAAAGTGGATCATCAGCGCCGCGGCCACGGTACCCACGCTGAACAACGAAGTCTGGAGCACGCCCGGCCCCATCAGGATCGCCGCGATCATCCGCGTCGTGCCCCACGGGTTGATGCCCGCCACCATCGTCGACCAGAACAGCTCGATCACCATCAGCAGCGCCCCGGCCGCCAGCCCCGACACCGCTGCCGCGGTCCAGTCTGGCATGCGGCGCACGTAGTGGTGCGATTGCATGTGAAGTTCCATAGCCACCTCCGGATATGCTGTTTCACCGCCGCTTTCGCCGCGGTTGCTCTGCTGTTGCTCTGCTGTTGCGCTTGATATACGCAAGTTGCGACCTGACTGCTGATGCGGCCTGCGTATTTGCACAGCATAGGACACGCCGGCCTGATCGTTTGACCGCACACGCGCAAATAAGTGCTGGAGGTGGGACCGGCGCCACGTTGGCGCCGCAACGCGCCACGCGCGGGTGGCAGGATCGGTACTTGGCGGGCAGCGATCCGTTCAGGTGGCGCTGGCCTGCGTGCCTGCGACCGCCGCGAGTGTCGCCAGCACGCCACGCTCGCGCAGCATGCGCGTGTGCGTGGCAAGCGTTTCGACGAACACGCGCGAGGCAGCCAGATCCCCGAACACCGGCGTGAAGGACGCGATGGCCGCGATGCGATCCGCTTCCCGCGCATGGCGGGCGTCGGCCTCGGCCAGCAAGGCATGCAGCGAAGATGCCAGCGGGTCTTCGATACGGTACTCGGCGCCGTGCTCGTCCCGGCCGCGCAGGAAATGCAGCCAGCCGGCCACGCCCAGCGCCAGGCGCGCAAACGGGGCACCGGCGCGCAAGCGCTCGCGGATCGGCGCCAGCAGGCGTTGCGGGATCTTCTGCGAGCCGTCCATGGCGATCTGGCTGGTCTTATGCTGCAGCGCGGGATTGGCAAAACGCGCCAGCAGGTCGCGCCGATAGGCCGCGGTGTCCAGCCCCGGTAACGCAGGCAAGGTTGGCAGCATTTCCTGCTCCATCATGCCGGCGATCAGCGCGTGCACAGCCGGCACGGCGATGGCGCGGTCGGTGGTGGCCCACCCGGCCACCATGCCCAGGTAGGCCATGGTGGAATGGCTGCCGTTGACCAGGCGATGCTTGAGCGTCTCGAACGGGTGCGCGTGTTCGACGAACTGCGCGCCGCCCGCCTCCCAGCGTGGCCGGCCGGCCACGAAGCGGTMCTCCATCACCCACTGCAGGAAGGGTTCGGCCACCACGGGCCAGGCGTCCTCCACGCCAAGCGCGGCGCTGATGCGCGCGGCATCGTCCACGGTGGTCTTGGGCACGATGCGGTCGACCATGGCATTGGGAAAGCCGCAGCGTTCGGCCACCCAATCGTGGAGCGCGCCATCCACGCGCGCGCAGAAGGCCAGCAGCAAGCCGCGCAGCGTGTCGCCGTTGGCGGCGATGTTGTCGCAGCTGAGCAAGGTCAGCGGCGGCAGGCCGCGTGCCATGCGCCGTTGCAGGCCACGCGCCAGATAGCCGATGGCGGTAACCGGGGCGCCGGCATGCAGCAGGTCATGCGCGATGCCCGGATCGCCGAAGTTCAATGTGCCGGTGGCGGGGTCATGGCAGTAACCCTTCTCCGTCACCGTCAGGCTGACGATGCGCGTGTGCGCATGCGCGATCCGCTCCAGGACGGCATCGGGATCGTCGGCGGCCACGAGCACGGCAATCACGGCGCCGATCACCTGCAACTGCGCGAAGCGGCTGCCGTCGTCCCGCACTCCGCGCAGCGCCAGCGTGTACAGGCCTTGCTGCGGCGCCAGCGCGTCGCGCGTGTCGGGCCGGCGCAGCGAGACGCCGACGATGCCCCAGTCTAGCGAGTGCGCGCCGGCGGCATCGGCGTGCAGCGCGGCTTCCGTCGCCGCCGCCTGGTGCGCGCGGTGAAAAGCGCCGATGCCCAGGTGGACGATGCCGCCGCGCAGGCGTTCGCGCGGATAGCGCGGGCGCTGTACGTCATGCGGAAGCTGCGCGAGCGTGTCGGGGTGCAGTCTTGGCGTCGTCATAGTGCGTGCCTGTGTTTGGCTGGCATTGGGGCTACMAGTGCCAGAGCGTGCCATCGTGGGCGAGGCGATTCACCGGCAGGTAAGCGCGTTGATAGGGATACCTGGCCGCCAGCGTCTCATCGATATCCACGCCATGTCCCGGCGCATCGCCCGGATACAGCATGCCGTTGGCAAAGGTGTAGGCGTGCGGGAACACCGCATCGGTCTGCTCGCTGTGGCGCATGTATTCCTGGATGCCGAAGTTRGGCACCCASRKGTCRAARTGCAGCGCGGCGCCCATGSWCACCGGCGASAGGTCGGTCGCGCCATGCGAGCCGGTGCGCACCTGGTGCATCGCGGCGAAGTCCGCAATGCGGCGCAGGTGCGTGATGCCGCCCGCATGGACCACGGTGGCGCGGATGTAGTCGATCAACTGTTCCTGGATCAGCGTCTTGCAGTCCCAGATGGTGTTGAAGACTTCGCCCACCGCCAGCGGCGTGGTGGTGTGCTGGCGGATCAGCCGGAAGCTCTCCTGGTGCTCCGCGGGGGTGGCGTCTTCCATCCAGAACAGGCGCAACGGCTCCAGCGACTTGCCCAGGCGAGCCGCCTCGATCGGCGTGAGCCGGTGGTGCACGTCGTGCAGCAGGTGCAGATCCCAGCCGGCCGCGTCCCGCACCTTCTCGAACAGGCGCGGCGTGTGGTCCAGGTAGCGCTCCGTGCTCCAATCGTGCTCCGATGGCAACGAGGCGTCGGCCGGCTCGTAGAACAGCCGGTCCGACGACACGCCATACACCTTGTTGAGCCCCGGCACGCCCGATTGCGCGCGCACCGCGCGGTAGCCCATTTCCTTGTAGCGCAGCACCTCGTCCACCGTGGCCTCGATATCACTGCCATTGGCGTGGCCGTACACCATCACGCCGGTGCGGCTTTTGCCGCCCAGCAACTGATAGAGCGGCATGCCCGCTGCCTTGGCCTTGATGTCCCACAGCGCGGTATCCACCGCGGCGATCGCGCTCATGGTCACCGGCCCGCGCCGCCAGTACGCGCCGCGATACAGGTACTGCCAGATGTCCTCCACCTGGTGCGGGTCGCGCCCGATCAGGCAGGGCGCCACGTGGTCCTCCAGGTAGCTCGCCACGGCCAGCTCGCGGCCGTTGAGCGTGGCGTCGCCGATGCYGGTCAGGCCCTCGTCGGTCTCGATCTTCAGCGTCACGAAGTTGCGTCCCGGGGAACACACGATGACGCGCGCGGCGGTGATCTTCATGCTCTCTCCTACGTGGTTTTTGTCGATGGTTCCCAGCGCCTGCATGCGCTTACATGACCGCGCCCAGCGACCACGGCACGAACTCGTTCTGCCCGTAGCCATGCAGCTCGCTCTTGGTCTTTCGGCCCGACGCGGTCTCCAGCATCAGCCGGAAAATCTGCTCGCCCTTCTGCGCGATGCTGGCGCCGCCATCGACGATGTCGCCGCAGTTGATGTCGATGTCGTCGGCCTGCCTTTGCCACAGTGCATTGTTGGTCGCCAGCTTGAGCGAGGGCGATGGCGCGCAGCCGTAGGCCGAGCCGCGCCCCGTGGTAAAGCAGATCAGGTTGGCGCCGCCCGCCACCTGGCCGGTGGCCGAGACCGGGTCGTAGCCAGGCGTGTCCATGAAGACCAGGCCGCGCGCGCGCACCGGCTGCGCGAATTCGTAGACCTCCACCAGGTTGGTGGTGCCGCTCTTGGCCACCGCGCCTAGCGACTTCTCCAGGATGGTGGTGAGCCCGCCGGCCTTGTTGCCGGCCGAGGGATTGTTGTCCATGCTGCCGTGGTTGCGCGCRCAATAGTCCTCCCACCAGCGGATCCGCGCCAGCAGGCGCGCGGCCACCGCTGGCGAAGCCGCGCGGCGCGTCAGCAGATGCTCGGCGCCGTAGATCTCGGGCGTCTCGGACAAAATGGCGCCGCCGCCGTGGCGCACCAGCAGATCCACGGCCGCGCCCAGCGCCGGGTTGGCAGTCAGCCCGGAGTACCCATCCGAGCCGCCGCATTGCAGGCCTACCGTGATGTGGCTCGCTGGCACGGCCTGCCGGTGCACGCGATTGGCATCGGCCAGCAGGTCCTGCACGATGGCCACGCCGCGCGCCACCGCGCCGGCCGTGCCGCCGCTGTCCTGGATGTTGAACGCATGCAGGCGCGGGCCGCCGGCCATGCCAGCGAGATCCGCCTCGGCCAGCAGGCCATCGATCTGGTTGGCCTCGCAGCCCAGCCCCACCACCAGTACCGCGGCAAAGTTCGGGTGGCGCGCGTAGCCCGCCAGCGTGCGGCGCAATACGCGCAGGCTTTCGCCCTCGCTATCGGTGGCGCAGCCCGCGCCATGCGTGAGCGCCACCACGCCATCCACATTGGGAAACGCGGCCAGCGCCTCGGGGCGAAGCTCGCGCCGGAAGTGATCGGCAATGGYGCGCGCCACCGTGGCGGAGCAGTTCACCGAGGTGAGGATGCCGATGTAGTTGCGGGTGGCCACGCTGCCGTCGGCCCGCTTGATGCCATCGAAGCTGGCAGGTGCATCAACGTATTCGGTAGCGCACGCATCGGCGCCGGCAGCGTATTCGCGTGCGAACTCGCCCATGGCGAGGTTATGCGTATGCACGTGCTGGCCCGGCGCGATCGGCTGGCGCGCAAAACCGATGATCTGGTTGTAGCGTCGCACCGGCGCGCCCGCGGCGATGGCGCGCACCGCCAGCTTGTGCCCGGGCGGCACCAGGCTGGCGACGCTCACGCCCTCGGCGGCGATGACGGTGCCCGGCACCAATTGGCGGCAGGCGATGACGATGTCGTCGGCGGGGTGTATGCGGATGACGTTGGGTGCGTTATCGGCTGGCATGCAGGCTCCGGGCGGATGGCTGAGAGGGGACGAACAGGATGTGCCGCCTCAGTTGGACCAGCCACCGTCGATCACCTGCGCCGTGCCGGTGGTGAAGGCCGATTCGTCCGAGCCGAGGTACACCGCCAGCGCGGCGATCTCTGCGGCAGTGCCGATGCGCCCCATCGGCTGGCGGGCGACGAAGGCGGCTTCCACCTCGGCCAGGCTCTTGCCGCCATCACGCGCCTGGTCCGCGATGCGCTGGCGCAGCGAGGGCGACTCCACCGTGCCTGGGCAGATCGCATTGCAACGGATGCCGTGGCCGATGTAGTCCGCCGCCACCGACTTGGTCATGCCGATCACCGCCGCCTTGGTGGCACCGTAGACGAAGCGGTTGGGCGCGCCCTTGATGCTGCCTGCCACCGACGCCATGTTGACGATCGAGCCGCGGCGCTGCGCCACCATGGCGGGCAGGAAGGCGCGCATCATGCTGTACATGGCGCGCACGTTCAGGTTCATCGAGAAATCGAAAGCCGCTTCGTCGCATTCCAGGATGGTGCCGTGATGCACGAAGCCCGCGCCGTTGAACAGGATATCGAGCGCGCCGGCCTGCTTCGCCGCGGCCTGCACTGCGGCGCCATCCGTGACGTCCAGCCGCAGCGTGGTGCAGCCGGGCTGGCCGGCCAGCGCCTCGAGCAAGCGCTCGTTGATATCGGCGGCGATCACGCGCGCGCCTTCACGCAGATAGGCTTCGGCGGTGGCGCGGCCAATGCCCTGCCCGGCCGCGGTGACGAGGGCCAGCTTGCCGGCGAGTCGTTGCGTCATCAGTTGTTCTCCATGAGCGGTTCCGGCCACGTTTGCGGGCCGGTGAAATCATCAGGAAACCAGCGCGCGCGCCACCGTGCGGCGCCCGATCGCGGCCCAGTCCCATTCGATGCCAAGGCCCGGCGCGTCCGGGGCGATGGCATGGCCGGCCTCGATGCGCACGCTGCTGGCGGCAATCTCGTCCAACTGGGGGATGTACTCCACCCAGGCCGCGTTAGGCACCGCAGCGCATAGCGACACATGCAGCTCCATCAGGAAGTGCGGGCAGATCGACAGGTTGTGGGCTTCGGCCAGATGCGCCACCTTGAGCCAGGGCGTGATGCCGCCAATGCGCGCCACATCGGCCTGCACGATGCCGCAGGCGCCCTGGCGCACGTACTCGGCAAACTGGCCGGGAGAGTACAACGACTCGCCCACCGCGATGGGCACCGAGGTGGATGCGGCCAGCCGCACGTGCCCGCCGATATCGTCGGCCGGCAGCGGCTCCTCGAACCACGCGATGCCCAGCTCGGCGTAGTGCGGCGCGCGCCGGATGGCCTCGGCAGCGGTGAAGCACTGGTTGGCATCCACCATCAGCTCGAAGCCGTCACCTACGGCGGCACGCACCGCCGCGAGGCGCGCCACGTCCTCGCTCGCCAGCGCGCGGCCCACCTTCAGCTTGGCACCGCGAAAGCCCGCCTCGCGCGCCGCCACGGCCTCGTTCACCAGCGTATCGGCATCCAGGTGCAGCCAGCCGCCTTCGGTGGTGTAGACCGGCACGCGCGGTTGCGCCCCGCCGGCGGCAAGCCACAGGGGCTGGCCGTCGCGGCGGCAGCGCCAGTCCCACAGCGCGGTATCGATGGCGGCCAGCGCCAGGCTGGTGATGGCGCCGACCGAGGTGGCGTGCGTGGCGAACAGCAACTCGCGCCAGATCGCCTCGATCTGCGCGGGATCGCGCCCGATCAGGCGCGGCGCCAGATGATCGCGCAGCAGCGCCATCACCGATGAGCCGCCGGTGCCGATGGTATAGGCGTAGCCCGTGCCCTCCGAGCCATCGTCGCAGCGGATGCGCACCATGGGCGTTTCCTGCGTGACGAAGGACTGGATGGCGTCGGAGCGCGGCACGCGCGGCGGCAGGTCCACCTGCAGCAGTTCGATCTGGACGATGGTGGCGCTCATTTGCTGCCCACCAGGTTCGGCAGCCACAGCGTGATCGCAGGGAAATAGGTGATGGCGATCAACGTCAGGAACAATGGCACCAGCCACGGCAGGATGGCCACCGTAGTGCGCTCCACCGACAGCTTGGCCACGCGCGCCAGCACGAACAGCACCATCCCCAGCGGCGGATGCAGCAGGCCGATCATCAGGTTGAGCGTCATCACCAGCCCGAAGTGGATCGGGTCGATGCCTAGCTTGAGCACGATGGGCAGCAGGATCGGGACCAGGATGGTGATCGCCGCCGTGGTGTCGATAAAGCAGCCCACGATCAGGATCAGCACATTGGCCAGCAGCAGGAACACCCATTTGTTGTGGGTGAAGCCGAGGATGGCATCGGACAGCATCTGCGCGGCCTGGCTGGTGGTGAGCAGCCAGGCGAAGATCGATGCCGCGGTGACGATGAACAGCACCGATGCGGTGGTCTCGATGGTGTCGAGCGTGGCCTTGGCCAGCGAGCGCAGCGTCATGGAGCGGTAGCGCACCAGCCCGAGGAACAGCGCCCAGATCACTGCCGCCACCGCGGCCTCGGTGGGCGTGAACCAGCCCAGCGTCATGCCGCCGATCAGGATCACCGGCGCCATCAGCGCCATCACCGCGGAGAAGTCCAAGTACCAGTCCAGCGCCAGCAGCACCGCCAGCGCGATCAGCGCGGCCACGTTGGTGGACACGCCGAAGCGCGTCATCAGCCAGATCGCCAGCGGAAAGGCCAGCACCACCGCGATCTCGATGCTGGCGTTGCCCAGCAGCTTCCAGGAGAACGCGGTATCGCTGCCCCAGCCGCGGCGGTGGGCAAACCACGCCACCGTGCCCATCATGAACAAGGTCAGCACCAGCCCCGGCACGATGCCGGCCAGGAACAGCGAGCCGATCGACACATTGGCCATCATGCCGTAGATCACGAACGGCAGCGACGGCGGGATGATCGGCCCGAGCGTGGCCGAGGCCGCCGTCACGCCAACCGCGAACTCAGTCTCGTAGCCGTGGTCCTGCATGGCCTTGATCTCGATGGTGCCCAGGCCCGCCGCATCGGCAATGGCGGTGCCCGACATGCCGGAGAAGATCACCGAGCCGATGATGTTGACGTGGCCCAGCCCGCCGCGCATCCAGCCCACCAGCGCCACGGCGAAGTTATAGATGCGCCCGGTGATGCCGGCCACGTTCATCAGGTTGCCCGCGAGGATGAAAAAGGGCACCGCCAGGAGCGGGAAACTCTCCACGCCGGCAATCATGCGCTGCGCCAGGATCACGTCCGGCACCGTGCCGGAGGCCCAGATATACAGCAGCGAAGCCACCGCCATCGCAATGGCGACCGGCAGGCCCACCAGCATCAGCAGCAGGAAGGAAACAATCAGGATCCACATGGCGGCGCGCTCCGGGTTGGTCGTCAGTCGTCGTCAATTGTCGTCAGTCGTCGCTGGCCTCGAACGCCTCGGGGCGCTCCAGGATCGAAAAGCCCTGCGTCCAGTTCTGCCAGGCCACCTGGCAGGAGCGCAGGCACATCAGGACGAATCCGGCCAGCACCAGGTAGTAGATCCAGCTCTTGTTCCACTCGATGGTGGTCATCGGCTCATCGCCCACCACCAGGATGTAGCGCCAGACCAGCCAGCCGGCATAGCCAAGAAAGGCGGTGCGCGCAATGTCCACCAGCGTGGACAGCGCGCGTGCCGGCGCATGCGGCAGGTAGCGGTAAATCAGGTCCACCTGGATATGCCGGCTCTTGCGCACACACATCGCCGCGCCGATGAACACCACGCCGATCAGGCAGTACGTGGCCAGCTCCTCGGTCCAGGCCAGTGAGTCGTTCATCACGTAGCGTGTGAAGAACTGCAGGAAGACCAGCGCCGTCATGAGCCAGAACAGCCCCAGCGTGAACCAGTCCTCGGCGGCGTAGCCGGCAAGCGCCACCTGCTTGTCGTCGGCTTCCTCGAAGCTGTGCGCCAACTCCGCGACGGTGGCCAGCTGTGGCGCACCGCCTGGGGTCTCGCCGGCGACGGCCTGCGCGGGCAGGTCGTCGGCAAGTCGGGAACGCATTTCCATGGTGTTGCTCCGCAAAGACTGCGATCTGCCTGATCTGTCAACTGTGAACTGTCATCGGCCATCCGGCGCCTGCCGCCGGGGTCACTGCACCGCCTGGATCTTGTCCCAGTCGGCCTTGCGATAGCCCTGCGATTCAAAGCTCACGTTCTTCAGCACCGCGTCGCGGTACTCCGGCACATTGATGTCGGTGACCGTCAGGCCCTTTTGCTTGAATACGGCCACCAGCTCCTTCTCGCGCGCCACCACGTCGGCGGTGGCGCGTATGGCGGCTTCCTGCGCCACGTCGCTGAACATCTTGCGGTCGGCCTCGGAGAGCTTCTTCCACAGGCCGCCCGAAATCACCGTGTTGAGGTGGTCGACGATATGGCCCGTGAGCACGATGTACTTCTGCACCTCGTAGAATTTCTTCGCTTCAATGGTGGGCAGCGGGTTCTCCTGCGCCTCCACGGTGCCGTTCTGCAGTGCCAGGTACACCTCGGCAAAGGCAATCGGCGAGGTATTCACGCCGCAGGCGCGCGGCATGGCAAGGTAGGCTGGCACATCGGGCACGCGCATCTTCAGACCCTTCATCTCGGCGCAGTGCGAGAAGGGCTTGTTCGAGGTGGACTGGCGCGTACCGTAATAAGTCGTGGCGACGATATGGTTGCCCGATTTTTCCTCGTAGCCGCGCGTGAGCTCCTTGTAGATATCGCTCTTGGTATAGGCCAGCAGGTGGTTGGCGTCGCGGAAGGTGTAGGGGTAGTAGGCCACGCCGAYGCGGGGGAACGACTTGGCGGCAAAGCTGGAGCCCGAGATGATGATGTCGACCGAGCCCATCACCAGGCCCTGGTTGATGTCGTTCTCCTTGCCAAGCTGGGAAGCGGGGAACACATCGATCTGGTACCGGCCGTTGCTGCGCTTCTTGATCTCATCGGCGGCCCACACCGACCACTTGTGAAACGGCTCCGAGGTCTCGTACACGTGCGCCCACTTGAGCTTGGTCTGCGCCAGCGCGCTGCCGCAGGCCAGGCTGGCCACGCAGGTTGCCAGCACGAGGGCGGCCGGCAGCAACGTTGATGGCAGGCGCAGGGAAAATGGCTTCATGCTTTGTCTCCTTCGATGTGGTGGGCCTTGCGCTCTCTCGCGGACGCGCTTGCGGCAATTGGGTACTGCGTGGCTGGATCTATGCGGCGGTGAGCTGTACCTTGGTGCTGCGCGTCTTGTCGGCGGCCAGCGCGAATGCCTCCACGGCCTGCGCCAGCGGCAGCTGCGCGGACAGCAGCGGGCGCACGTCAAGGCGGCCTTGCGTGAGATAGCGCACGGCCCAGTCGAACTCGCGCCCGAAGCGGAACGCGCCGACGTACTCCAGCTCGCGCGCCATGATGTTGTTGGCAGGGAAGTGCAGCCCCTCGGCCGGCAACGTGCCGATCTGCACGATGCGGGCGCCACGCCGCGCGGCCAGCAGGCAGGTATCCAGCGCCGCGCCGCTGCCGGCGGCTTCCAGGCAGACATCGGCGAGATCCTGCAGCGCCTGCGGCGGCTCCCGGTCGGTGCGAATCACCTGGTCGGCGCCAACCTGCAACGCCACTTCGAGCGGCCTGTCCGCGATATCGCAGGCGATGATGTGTGCGGCGCCGGCCAGGCGCGCGGCCATCACCGCGAGGCTGCCGATGGTGCCGCCGCCAGTGACCAGCACGGTCTTGCCCAGCAGCTCGCCGGCACGGTTCACGCCGTGCAGCGCCACCGAGAGCGGCTCGGCAAACGCAAGCTCACCCAGCGAGATATCGCTGTCCACCGGCGTCAGCTGGCGCTCGTGCATCAGGAAGTGTTCGCGGAACATGCCTTGCACATGCGGATAAATGCTGGCGCTGCCGAGAAAACGCATGTTCCGGCAAAGGTTGTCGCGCCCGGCCCGGCAGTAGTCGCATTGCCCGCACGCATGCGAGGGATTGATCGCCACCTTGTTGCCCGGCGCGACGCGCGTGACCGCGCTGCCAACGCGGGAGACGATGCCGGCCGCTTCGTGGCCCGGCGTCAGCGGCTCGCGGATCACGAAGGCGCCGACCTTGCCGTGGAAGTAGTAGTGCAGGTCCGAGCCACAGATGCCGGCCGCGCCGAGGCGCACCTCGACCTCAAACGGCCCGGGAGCGGCAGGTTCCACCTGCGTGAAACGCAGGTCTTCGCTCGCATGGATATGGCAGACCAGGGACATCATGACTCCTCGGCAAGCTTACGCGGCTTGCGCCGCGTCGGGGTTGGCTCAACTGGCTCGATTGGCTCGGATCGCTCGGCTGGCTTGCCGGGCTCGGTTGGCGCGCCTGCTGGCCACGCCGCGTAGAAGCGGCCGTGCGAGGCTTCCAGGTGCAGGCACATGGCGTCGCGCGCGGCATCTGGCGAGCCCGAGGCGATGGCTGCCACCACGGCGCGGTGCTCGGCAATGGCCGCATGCCAGCTGGACGCGTTCTCGAAGTGGCTGCCGAAACGGGCAAAGAGCGGGTTATGGCGCTCGTCGAACAGCTCGGCCACCAGGCGCTGGAGCACGGCATTGCCGGAGACTTCGGTGATCCGCAAATGGAACAGGCGATCGCCTTTGACCGGAATCTGTCCCGCGCCGGCCTCCTCCTGCATGATGGCAATCGCTTCTTCCAGCGCGGCCAGCAATGCGGGCGTGGCATGCCGYGCGGCGTTGGCCGCCATCTCACCCTCGATGGTCTGTCGCGCGCGGATCACATCCAGTGGCGGCTCGGCCATCACGCTGCCGGCACGTGCGCGGTCCGGCGGACAGGCGTAGATGCCCGAGCCCATCCGCACCTCCACCAGCCCCTCCACCTCCAGCGCGATCAGCGCTTCGCGCACCGATGGCCGCGACACGCCCAGCTGCACCGCAAGGTCTCGCTCGGGCGGCAGGCGCGCGCCCACGGGAAACTCACCGTTCTCGATCAGCCGGCGCAACTGGTCGGCAATCTGGCGGTACAAGCGGCGGGGTTCGATCTGCTGCAAGGGCATGTCGGCGCGCGATCCCGAAAATGATTTGGGCCAGAAGGTAAAGTGGCCTGACCAATTTTTAGGAGGTTTTTTCGCGCGCTACAAGGGGAATTTATGCAGCGCCGCAGCAGGCCGGCGGCGGTGATTGCCCTGGCGCCCGCGCCAGGGGCCAATATGGCAGGGGTGGCGGCTGCAGCAAAGGATGTGGCGAGGCGGCTTGTGCACGCGTCCCGACAAAATGCAGCTTACGGGACAACCCCAATGTCATCGTCCTTGGCCTCCCTGCGACACTTTCTATACTGGAAGCACAAGCAGAAAGACAGGAGACGGCAATGCTGCACTTCACGTCACATGATCTTGTGTTCCTGATTCCGATGGCGCTGGTTGGCATGATTGCCTTCGGCGGGATCCCCTTCACAGCCCGGGCCTTGCGCATCAGTTGCCGMGCGGCGGGTGCGATCTTCGGGGCTCTGCTGGCGRTGGCCTTGCTGGAGGCGCTTCCGTTGCTGATCTGAACGCTTCGAGCGTTCCCGGCTTGCTTGTGAAAATGGGGGCCGCTATGACACTGAGCCTGCTGGCTGTCTTGATGGCGGCGTTCCTGCTGGTCACCGTGGCCACGGCGATCTGGCGCTGTAGCCACCCCTACCGCATGCGCTATCGCCGCTGCGCCGAGCAGCGCAAGCGCGCCGGCATCTGCCGGCAAATGCAGCGGCACTAAGCGCGCCGCCCTCTCTGATATTGGCATCCGGGCCTGAAGCGCCCGGTCGCTGATCGTTTGCGTGGCTGCGTTTGCCCGCCCGGCCGATCAGATCTCGATCATCGCGAATTCGCCCTTGCCCACATCACACTCAGGGCAACGCCAGTCGTCCGGAATGTCGTCCCAGCGCGTGCCGGGGGCGATGCCGTCGTCGGGCCAGCCCTGCTCTTCGTCGTAGACCCATCCGCAAATCAAGCAAACCCAAGTCTTGTAAACAACGGCTTCCTGCTGCAAAACGCACTCCTGTATCGATTCCGGGCGAAATGATACAGCGTTTTTTGCCCGTACCCCGCCGATTGGGCCAAGAGGCGGAGGGCAGGGGACGGCAACGCCACCCCCTGCGCGGGCAAGGCCAGGTTTGCCGGYGCTTCACTGCCGAATGGTGAAGTCGACCCGGTTGGGTGCACCCTTGTCCTTGATGCCATCGGCGTTGAGCTTCGAGGCGGTCAGGAACAGGCGGCTTTCCGGCACCTTGGCATCGCGCTCCAGCGCCTGCTTGACCGCCAGCGCCCGCTGCTCGGCCAATTGCCGGAGTTCCACATCGGTCACCGGCGCGTTCTCCAGCAGCAGCGTCTCCATCTCCTTGGTGGGCAGGGATTTCGACAGCCCGATCACATTGCGCGGCTTCTTGAAGGAGGCGCGCTTGTAGACCGCTTCCAGGTACTTCGGGTACTCCTGTGGCGACACCGTCACCTTGGCGCCCTGCTCGCCTTCCTCGCTCTCTTCGGCCACGGCGCCCGCCTTCGCGCTGGCGCGCATCTCGCGCGACTTTTGCTCGGCCACGCGCGCGTCCAGCCAGGCGCGCTTGGCGCCGGCGGTATCGGTGGCGGGATCGATGCGGCCGCTGATCTCCAGGCGCAGCGCCGGGCGGTCAGCCAGGGCCTTGCCCAGCGTCGCGATCTTCTGGGTGGCCGCCGGCGTGAGCGTGGATGTGCCTGGCGCAAACTCCACGTATCCCAGTTCGTCGCCACCGCCAAAGGCAGAGGCAATCAACGAGAACGGCGAGGTAATGGCCTTGGTCAGCAGGTTGACGATCACGCGCACGATCACGCCACCGATGCTGAATTCCGGATCCGACAACGAACCCGACACCGGCAGGTTGATGTCGATCACGCCGTTGCGGTCCTTCAGCAGCGAGACCGCCAGCAGCACCGGCAGCTTGGTCGCGCTAGGGCTGTCGACCTTGTCCCCAAAGGTGAGCTGGTCCAGGTAGAGGTGATTACGCGCGTCCAGCTTGCCGTTCTCGATCTTGTACGCCACATCGACCGTGAGCTTGCCCTTGGTGATCGGGTAGCCAGCGTACTTGGCCGCGTACGGGGTCAGCCGGGTCAGCTCCACACCTGCGGCCTTGGCGGCGATATCGAGATAGAGCGTGTCGGCCAGCGGGTTGAGCTTGCCGTCGATCGTGACCGGCGCATCATCGTCGATGCGGCCTGCCAGCGTGAGGTCGGCGGGCGTCGGCTCCGTCGAGGACACCTTGGAGACCGATCCCTTCATGTCGGTCAGGTTGGCGGTGTAGTTCGGCTTGACAAAGAAGTCCGAGAAATTGATGTTGCCTTTCTCCACCGTCACGCCGCCAATGCGGATCTGCGGCTTGGCCGCAGCGGAAGCCACAGGCGCGGGCACCGGGGCCGGTGCGCCGGCGGCGCTCGCCGGCGCGGGACTGGCCTGCGTCAGGCTGGTGGTGGGCGCCGCTTCGCCCTTGGCAGCGCCGCCGGCCATCACGTCCTGCAGGTTCAGGCGGCCGTTGGCGTTCAGGATCACCCGCGCGTAGAAGTCCGACAGCGCGATGCCGGCCACGCCAACCTTCATCGGCCCCTTGGCCTCATCCATGGCGAAATCGATGCCGTTTACCGCGAGCGAGCGCCAGCGCAGGAAGTCGTCACCGGTCACCCGGTCGACGCTGCGCACATTGCCGAGCAGCGCATTGCCGGTGAAGCGCGCGGCGATTGGCTTGCCGGCGGGCGCCTCCACGCCGAGGCGGCCCTTGACGGTAGCGGCGCCGCCACGCAACGCCGCGTTGAAGCGGTCAGCCAGATAGGGCTGCAGCGGCGCGAGGTCCAGCTCTCGGACGTCAACCTGAAATTGCGCCGCGGGCCCGGTAGGCAGCACGGTGCCGTCGAGCGCCATCGCGCCGCGCCGGCCCACGTCGGCCTTGAGCTTCACCGGGATCGCCCCGGCCGCCATCGGCCAGTTGAGCGCGCCCGTGCCGAGGCCGATATTGCGGAATTGATGGACCACGGGGCGGTCGCGGTTGGCGGCCGCGGGCGCATAGTCAGTCACGCGCAGGCTGCCCCCATCGAGCGTGAACTTGCCGATCTGTGCCTTCCAGGGCAACGGCTTGGCGGCCGCCGCGCTCTCGGGCCGGACAGCCTTGGCCTGGACGGTGGTGCTGCGTTGAGCGGCCTTCTGCTTGGATTGCACCGCCCACAGGCGTGCACTTTCGAGCACTTCGCCGTGGAAGTCACGCGTGATGGCGATCTGCGGCTTGGCGAGCATCAACTGGCCGGCCTGGAAGGAATGCGCGCCAAGATCGAACGCGATGTCCTCCAGTGCCACGCGCTCGGCGAGCATCACCGGCAGGTTGGCGGTGTCGCTGTCGTCGCGGGCACGCGCGCGGCGCGCGTCGCGCCGGCGGTCGCTATCGGCAGTGGCAGGTTTGCTTGCGCCAGTCGTGGCGGCTGCCACTTGCGCCACCGTCACCGGCTCCCGGGTGGCCAGGTAGAGCGGCGCCAGTTCGACGCGGGACTTTTCCAGCGAGAAGGCAAAAGCGGGGCCGCCCCACGCCATCTTGTAATGCAGCTCCGCATGGATGGCTGTGTCGCCAAGCCGGGTCTGGAGCTCCGCCGGCCACCATGCGGCAAACCCTTGAGGCTTCAAGCCGCTGGCTTGCAGCGTGCCGTCCATGGTGCCGCCACGCAAGGACAGCTCGCCCTCATGGCTAAGCGTCTGGCCTTCGCCGATCGCCAGCTTGGCCTGCACCTTGGCTGGCTTGTCGCTGTCGCCTGAGAGGCCGGCCACGTCGGCGTCAAGCGGCCCGAGCGCGAGCGTGCCGGGCCCGGAAGGCGCCGAGTCGTCGCGCAGGCCCAGGCGGGCCTCTTTGATGGTGATCTGGTCGATCGCATAGCGCCAGGGCTTTTCAGGCACCGGTGCAATGCCAGCAGCGGCGGGTGCCGATGCCGGGCCAGCCTTTGCCACGACCGGTGCGGAAGCCGGGCCAGCCTTGGCTACGGCCGGCGCGGATGCGGGCGCCGCCGCTGCTGCCGATGCGGCGGCAGCCGGCACGTGGGCCGGCTTTTCTACCTTGGCGGCTTCCGGCAGGAACGCGTCGGCCAGGTCGAGCGAGCCATCGGCGCGCCGCACTGCCTGCACGGCCAGGCCATCCACGGAGAGGCTGCGCAGGTGGGCCATCCGCCCCAGCGGTTCAATGCGCGCGATGTCCACCGCTATCCGCCCGGCCTTCACCAGCGGCGAACCATCATGCTTGCGGATATCGGCGTCGCGCAGCGCCGCGGTGCCTGCCAGGAAGACGTCCTGCTTGTCCTTGTCCTGGATAAAGCCCAGCGTCAGCCGTGAATCCAGCAGCCCGCCCTTGATATCCGCATCCTTGAGCTTCGGCGCGAACGGCATGTAGCGCGCCAGCTCCAGGGCATCGAGATTGATATTCAGGTGGGTCTCGCGCGATGCCGCGAACGGCAGCATGGTGCCGTCGAGCGCCAGCGCGGAGCCGTTGATGTTCGCGCTCAGCGTGGGCCGGGTGACGATCTCCACGTCATGCGGCAGGTTGGACAGGAACGGCAGCGTGATGGTGAGGTTGTCCACGCGCTGCGTCTGGTCGAGCAGCTTGTCGTCGAACACCAGGCTGCCGCTGGTCAACGCGATATTGTTGACCGAGAAGCGCGCCGGCTCGGATTTTGGCGCGGGCGGCTTGGCCGCGAAGCGCTCCACGATGTCGGCGTAGTTCATGCGGCCGTTGGCGTCGCGCGCAAGATGCAGCGCGGGCCGGTCGATATGCACGGCATCCACCACCGGGGCGAAGTGCCACAGTGACGCGATGGCACCATCGATCTTGGCTTCGCCCACGGTCAGCATGGGCGTGGTGCCATCGGGCTCGTAGATAGTAATGTCGGAAACGTCGGCGGCCAGCGCGAACGGATGCACCTCGGCGCCCCCAAACGTGACCTTGCGCCCCAGCGCTTCGCTAGCCTGCTTGGCTGCGAACGATTTGATCAGCGGTGGCCCGCCAAAATACCCGGCCAGGCCAAACACCGCCAGCGCGGCCACAATGCCGCCGGCTACCCGCAGGCCGGCCCTGCGACGTGGCGTTGCAGTTGCTGCCTGCATGGAGAACTTGATTGCCATGTGATCCCAGAAGATTCGACCCCAACTACCCGCATCCGCTATCCGAACCCGCTGGAGAACACGATGTAGCAAGCATTCCACACGGTGTCGCCAGACGGATCGGCCACTTTGTGGCCCGGATTTCACTTTTTAACGACATTATCGCAACGCTTGAGGGCAAAGCAAAGGCATTCAAAGGGATTTAAAAAGGATTTCAGGACGATCCCAAAGGGAATTCAAGCGCGCTGGCTGGAGCCGGCTCAACGCCGATCTGGTATCGTCACGCCTTTGCGAAGCGTCTCGTCGCATGCCAGCGGCTTATCCGCCACTTAGTGCCTGCTTCTCCCGCGCTGTACCCTCCGGCCAGAACCCTCCACGTCAACCGTGTTGCGCGCTTCGCATGCGAACCATTTCCATGCGAGTCTCCTCATGTCTACCATCAGCAGTACTGCCGGAGCGGATAGCGCGCACAGCCAACAAGCGCGCCCGCTGACCGGACAGGATTACAAGACGCTTGCCCTTGCCGCCCTCGGGGGGGCGCTCGAGTTCTACGACTTCATCATCTTTGTCTTCTTCGCCACCGTCATCGGGCAGCTGTTCTTCCCGCCGTCGGTGCCGGACTGGCTGCGCCAGCTGCAGACCTTCGGTATCTTTGCCGCCGGCTACCTGGCTCGCCMGCTGGGCGGCATCATCATGGCTCACTTCGGCGACCTGCTTGGCCGCAAGAAGATGTTCACGCTTTCCATCCTGCTGATGTCGGTGCCGACGCTGCTGATGGGCCTGCTGCCGACCTACCATGCGATCGGCCTGCTGGCGCCCGTGGCGCTGCTGCTGCTGCGCGTGATGCAGGGCGCGGCGGTTGGCGGCGAAGTGCCCGGCGCCTGGGTGTTCGTCTCCGAGCACGTGCCCGCGCGCCGCACCGGCTATGCCTGCGGCACGCTGACCGCAGGCCTGACGGCCGGCATCCTGYTGGGCTCCCTGGTGGCCACCGGCGTCAATACCATCTTCACCCCGGCCGAGCTTGTCGACTGGGGCTGGCGCATGCCTTTCCTGCTGGGCGGTGTGTTCGGCATCGGCTCCATGTACCTGCGCCGCTGGCTGCATGAAACCCCGGTGTTCGCCGAGTTGCAGAAGCGCAAGGCGCTGGCCGCGGAAATGCCGCTCAAGACGGTGGTGCGCGATCACCGCGGCGCCGTGGCGGTATCGATGCTGCTGACGTGGATGCTGTCCGCGGGCATCGTGGTGGTGATCCTGATGACGCCCACCTTCCTGCAGAAGATCTATGGCTTCGATGCGCGCACCGCGCTGGTAGCCAATAGCGTGGCGACGCTGTGCCTGACGGTCGGCTGCGTGGTGGCCGGCCTGATGGCCGACAAGGTGGGCCCGCGGGTCACCCTGTTCGTTGGCGGCCTGCTGCTGGCGATCAGCTCGTACGTGTTCTACAGCACCCTGCACACACGCCCCGACCTGCTGATCCCGCTGTACGCGGTGGCCGGCTTCTTCGTGGGCACCATCGGCGCGGTGCCATACGTGCTGGTCAAGGCGTTCCCGGCCCAGGTGCGGTTTTCCGGGCTGTCGTTCTCGTACAACCTGTCGTATGCGATCTTCGGCGGGCTGACCCCGATGATCGTGACGCTGATGCTAAAGAACGATCCGCTGGCCCCCGCCTACTACGTGGTGGCGCTGTGCCTGCTGGGCATGGTGACGGCGCTGTTCGTCAAGGACCGCTCGCTCGCCTGAGCCTGATGGCAACCGCTGCGCCTGCGTTGAGCCACACGCCGGCCATGAAAAAAGGAGGGCCGCATCCGCGCCCTCCTTTTTTACGCCCATGCGCTGGCCAGCGCTAGCGGCGATGCTGCTTGAAGAATTCCCACATCAACGCGCTGGCGTCGGGGCCGATCGGCGCATGGTAAGGGTAGTCGCCATCGCCGCCGCTCCAGGCGTGATCGAGGCCGGCAACCTCGCACAGCTCGACCAGCTCGCGGTTCCAGGTGCCAAAGCTGGCTTCCAGGTAGTCCCCGGCCGGCAGCAGGGCACTGGCTGGATGGCCGTTAGCGCTATCAGCCTGCGCCACATCTGAATCTGCATCTGAATCCGCATCTGCGGCGGCGGCTTCCTGCTCCGCGCCGGTGAGGTGCCGCACCGCGGCGCCGTTCATCCGCTCCTCGACCCGGTCGTTCATGCCGTTGTAAGCCAGGAACTGGCGCGCGAGCAAGCGGGCGTTGACGGGATGCACCGCCCCGTCGTCCATGCCGTGCAGCACGATGGCCGGCATCTTCGGTCCGCCCGGCGTCACGCCGGCGGCGTCCAGCAACATCGCCGGGTCGGCTTGCGTGCCGTGCTGCATGGCACGCAGGCCGTCGCTGGCCGTGTGGCCCGCGCCAATCACGACCCCGGAATGCAAGCCCACGGCGGCGATCTTCTCGGGATAGCGCAAGGCCACCACCGCCGCCATGCTGGCGCCCGCGGACAAGCCTGCCAGATACACCTGGTCGGCACGGACGTCCCGCCTGGCCGCCAACGCATCGATCAATACCGCCAGCGCCTGCGCCTCGCGGCCACCTTCCGTGGCACCCAGGTCGAACCACTGCCAGCAGCGCTGCATCTGGCGCCGCAGGGGCTGCTGGGGATAGGCCACCATGAAGCCTTCGCGTTCAGCAAGCGCGTTCATCCGCGTGCCTGCCGCGAGATCTTCCGGCTTCTGCCGGCAACCATGCAGCATCACCACCAGCGGCATGGGCCGCTTGGGCGCGCCGGAAGGCACGTATAGCCAGTAGGGCAAGCGAGGCACCAGTTCGCCAGGCAGCGGCGCGAGGCGGTGGTGGTGGGGAGCCCATTCTCCGGGCAAGGGGTGGCGCGGTGGCAAAGGCAGCGGCGCCGGCGAGCGCGCCCGAAGACGGGGCGCTGCGGGATTCAGTGTAGCGATACGGTTGAACCACGTTTTGAGATGGTGCGCGGACTGGGGCTGCGCCCGGCTGATCTGCCGGAGCTGCGCATGCCAGTCCGCCGAAAGGCTCTTGGTCATGAAGACTCCTGCTATCGAGATTGTTGCGATGCAGCATAGCACACGACAACCCGGCGCTCGCTGCCGCTTTTCCATCACATGTTATGAAAAACAGACATTAGATTCTTTCATCTAATGCACCATGCGCCCGCAGATGCACTTCCGTTAGTGCCCACAATGACTAAAACACTGAATTCAGCCGACAAAAGAATGCAGATCACTAAGAGATAGCGGCAAAAGGCGCACGGTTATACTGCGTTTGCGTGTATCGCAGGCAAACGGAGAATGTCATGACCACGCCCGACGCAGCGTTTCCAAGCTGCTCGCTGTGCTTGTTCCAGCCAATCTGCCGCAACGCGGAAGCGGCAGCTGCAAACGATCGGCAGCGCAGCCTGGCCCCGGCCAGCATGCTCTGGCGCGCCGGAGAAACGGTGCACCGCCAGGGCCGGCCCGTGATGGCCATGTTTCCCGTGCGCGGCGGCAGCGCCAAATCCGTATTCGAGTCTCCGCTTGGCTGGCGCCAGGTGACCGCCTTCGCGCACCCGGGCRAAGTGCTCGGGCTGGAGGATCTCGATGGCCAGGCCCATTGCACCAGCGCGGTGGCCATGCAGGACACGCACTGCTGCGTGGTGCCGGTGGAGGCGGCGCGCGCACACCTGCTCAGCGCCGAATACCGCGAGACAATGCTCAGCACGTTGCGCCGCAATGCCGAGCGCGAGCGGACGCTGCTGGTCGCGATCGGGTCGATGAAAGCCGCCCAGCGGCTGGCTATGCTGCTGCTCGACCTCGCTGGCGAACAACGCCGCCGGGGCAATACCGGAGCGGCGCTGACCCTGGCGATGTCGCGCAACGATATTGCCAGCTACCTGGGACTGACGCTCGAAACCGTATCCCGCCTGCTGGCGCGATTTGCCACGGTCGGGCTGATCACCGTGCGGCAGCGGCAACTGCGCATCGTCGATCCGGCGGGGCTGTGCTCCGTCTACGAGGACCCCGAGCGGGTGCCGCTACGCCCGCCCCAACCGGTGACGGATAATCCGTCCGCCTCCGCTCCCGGCCAGGCCCGGCTAGACACCGCCAGAGGCATCCACGCCGCGGGCGCCTCGGTTGCGTAGGACGGACGCTGATAGCAAGGCCGTGCAAACGCGGCTATGTTCAGACT
>NZ_JBFTSF010000089.1:0-21908 GCF_056399905.1 Cupriavidus sp. 01L46 | reverse complement strand
GCTGACCATAGGATGCAAATCTCGCGTGCGGCGGGAGAAATATAAATGACCCTGATTGACGATTTTCTACCTCATTATGATTTCCGCGAGCGCCACGCTGCGCTCGTACACGCTCCAGCGAACATTATTCTGGATTGCGTTATGCGCCAACGAGCGCAAGACGATCCGCTGGTACGACTGGCCATTGGCCTGCGCGAACTGCCGTCGCGATTGATGAACCGGTCGAGCAGACGCCCGCTTGATCTCGACGATTTCACATTTCTTGGTCGCGAAGGGGATGCCGGGCTGGCGTTCGGACTGACCGGCGCTTTCTGGCGGGCAGATTATGGTTTGCTGGACATTGGGTCCCCCGAAGCCTTCAAGGCGACCGTCAGAATGGACGTCTGCCAGCTCGTCATGAGCTTCAACGTAGATGCCAATGCGTCCGGCGCATCGGTGCTGAGCACGGAGACCCGGGTGTTTTGTCCAACCGCGGCAGTTCGTCGCCGATTTGCTCCCTACTGGTACATCATCCGTCCTGTCAGCGGGCTAATCCGGCGGCGCATGCTTGCCCGGGTTCGGCGACAGGCCGAAAGTCTTGCCAAAGAACGATGAGAGCCGTCTGCGAGCCAATGCCTGCCTGGCTTCTGATATCGGAAACGCGGTCTTCAAGTCGTAGCGACAGAAATCCCAGCAAAGGCTAGGCAAGCAACCGCAAGGCATCAGCGAGCGAGAGCACCGTTGTGCGCGAATCGAACGCCGTTGAAAAAAGATGATCGTGCACGACCTGATCTGGGTCGTAGCAGCAATCCTTGACCGTGAACAAACGGAAGTCCGCATCGCTCGCGTACGCCACCGATGACAGCACCACACCGGTCGACGCAATGCCCACCATGAGCAGGGTATCGATGCCCTGCGCGGAAAGCCGCACCTGCAGGTCGGTGCCAAAGAACACGCTAGCGCGATGCGCGATGATGAGCGGTTCAGTGGCCTGTTGGCCGAGTTCCGGCGAGATCTGGTCGTCGACGAAAAGACCAAGTTGCTTGATTCCCTGCCCGTTCCTGTTCAACGGGCTGACTTCCGGATAGCCTGGACGAAAGTGAATCTTGGCGAAATAGACGCTGACGCCCTTGGCCCGCGCGGCATCGCACAGCTTGCGCGTATTGGAGAGCAAAGTGGGCGCGACCGATGGAAATAACGCCAGGATGTCGGTCTGATAATGCATGACCACCAGAGCGGTTTGCGCTGCAACAATTGGCTGAATCCGCATGGTCACACTGTGCGCATCAGCGGCGCTTTCCATGCCCTGTCGATGGTCTGATGAATCGACGGATCCACGTTCAATGGGTGGCGACATAAGGCTACGCGGTAGAGGATGATGTGATCGACTCTACCACGATCAATCGGCCCGGACGGGCGCCGGAACGTGGTCCGGCGCCCTGATTTGCCCCTTACTTCACGCTCGGTTACGCAGATCGAAGCGATCGAGGTTCATCACCTTGACCCAGGCCGCGACGAAGTCCTTGGCGAACTTATCCGCGCCGTCCTCGCTTGCGTACACCTCGCACAGGGCCCGGAGCTGAGAATGCGAGCCGAACACCAGATCCACCCGCGATCCGGTCCACTTGACCTGCCCCGTCTTGCGGTCACGTCCCTCGAACACATCCTGGGAGAGCGCCTTCCATTCCACGCCCATGTCGAGCAGGTTACGGAAGAAGTCGTTGGTTAGCGTTTCCGGGCGGTCGGTGAAGACGCCGTGCGCATCGTTCCCCGTGTGGACATTCAGCACGCGCAGGCCGCCGATCAGCACCGTCATTTCGGGCGGGGTCAGAGTCAGCAGCTGCGCCTTGTCAAGCATCATTGCTTCCGCCGGAACACGCGCTCTCGGGTTGAGGTAATTGCGGAAGGCATCGGCCGTCGGCTCGAGGGCGCCAACCGATTTCACGTCGGTCTTTTCCTGCGAAGCATCCATGCGGCCCGGCGAGAATGGTACGGTCAGCTTCCGCCCGGCCTTCTCCGCCGCCTTCTCGATGCCGGCGCTGCCCGCCAGCACGATCAGATCGGCCATCGAGATCTTCTTGCCACCCGACTGGGCACCGYTGAACTCGCTCTGGATACCTTCCAGGGTCTTCAGCAGCTTGGCCAGCTGATCCGGCTCATTGGCCGCCCAGTCCTTCTGCGGAGCCAGGCGAATGCGCGCGCCGTTGGCGCCGCCGCGCTTGTCCGAACCGCGGAACGTCGATGCCGATGCCCAGGCAGTCTTCACCAGTTCCGAGACCGACAGCCCCGATGCCAGGATCTTCTGCTTGAGCGCCGCCACGTCCTGGTCATTGACCAGCGGATGGTCTARCGCCGGAATGGGATCCTGCCAGAGCAATTCTTCCGCCGGGACTTCCGGACCGAGGTAGCGGGCGCGCGGTCCCATGTCCCGGTGGGTCRGTTTGAACCAGGCACGGGCGAATGCGTCAGCGAATTCCTCGGGGTTCGCCATAAAGCGCCGCGAGATTTTCGCGTAGATGGGGTCGAAGCGCAGCGACAGGTCCGTGGTCAGCATTGTCGGCTTGAGCTTCTTCGACGGATCGTAAGCGTGCGGAACCGTTTCGCCGGCATCCTTGGCCACCCACTGGTTGGCCCCTGCAGGGCTTTTGGTCAGCTCGTATTCATAGCCGAACAGGTTTTCGAAGAAGCCACTGTCCCACTTCGTCGGCGCGGTCGTCCAGGTGACTTCCAGACCGCTGGTAATCGAATCCGCGCCTTTCCCTGTGCCAAAGCTGCTCTTCCATCCCAGGCCCTGGTTTTCGAGGCCGGCGGCTTCGGGCGCGGGGCCCACGTGATCAGCGGGACCGGCACCGTGTGTCTTGCCGAAGGTGTGGCCGCCGGCAATCAGCGCCACGGTCTCCTCATCGTCCATGGCCATGCGGCCGAACGTATCCCGGATGTCGTACGCCGCGGCGAGCGGGTCCGGATTGCCATCGGGGCCTTCCGGATTCACGTAGATCAGGCCCATCTGCACGGCACCCAGGGGATTCTCGAGGTTGCGCCCGGGGTCGGTACGGCTGACTTCACCGCCGTGCAATGCCTCGTCGGCCACGATCCCTCCTTCGTTGCCGCCCTTGCCGTAACGGACGTCGCCGCCCAGCCAGGTCTTTTCATTCCCCCAATAGACGTCCTGGTCCGGTTCCCAGGTGTCTTCACGGCCCCCACCAAAACCGAATGTCTTGAATCCCATGGTTTCGAGGGCAACGTTACCCGCGAGGATCATCAGGTCGCCCCAGGAAATCTTCTGGCCATACTTCTGCTTGATGGGCCAGAGCAGCCGGCGAGCCTTGTCCAGGCTGACATTGTCCGGCCAGCTGTTGAGCGGTGCGAAACGCTGCTGGCCCCGCCCGCCACCGCCACGGCCGTCACCGATGCGGTACGTGCCGGCGCTGTGCCAGGCCATACGGATAAACAAACCACCGTAATGGCCGAAGTCCGCCGGCCACCAGTCCTGCGAGTCGGTCATCAGCGCCGCGAGGTCCTTCTTGACTGCAGCGAGGTCGAGGCTCTTGAACGCCTCGGCATAGTTAAAGCTCTTGTCCAGTGGGTTGGACTTGTCGGAGTGCTGGCTGAGCAACTCTAGCCGCAACTGCTTCGGCCACCAGTCCCGATTGGTGGTGCCGTCACCGGCGGCGTGGTTGAAGGGGCACTTTTCGTTAGACATGCTCTCTCCTTCGGAGGCGTACCAAACGTGAGTTCTAGTGAGTTCTAGTATTTCCGCGTCAATGCTTCCACTCGGGACCTGCATTGGCAGGCCTGCCGCACACAAAATATAGTTGAAAGCGTTCGGCAACAGAATATGAGTTTGCAATCGCCTCAATAGCACGTCGCTATCGGCCGCCCGCGACGGTGCCGGGGTTAGCCCCACCGATTGTCACCAATTGTCACCCGGTGCTTGACCTATAGTTCCGATACGTAAGCAACTGCAGCGATCAGCGCTCGGAGGTTGCAATCATGGCCATGGCTACCACGCTGGCAAGATGCCTGAGCAAGAGGCAGAGCCGGTTCGAAACCGTTCGTCGCCCAAGCGGCCCGGCAACTGCGCAGACTGCGTATGTCCCCGGAGACCGGCTCGCCCGAACTATCCTGCTGGAGGACGACCGAGGCTACCTCGCCGCGGTAATCCCTTCCACCCACCAGCTGAAGCTGTTAGATATCTGCGAACAAACCGGCCGCAAGCTGTCGCTGGCGCATGGGGATGGCGTGCGGGAGGTGTTCAGGGACTGCAGCATCGGCGCGCTCCCGCCGGTCGGTATGGCGTACGGCACGCTGACCTGGCTCGACGACAGCCTGCTGACGCATCCCGACGTCTACTTCGAGGCGGGCGACCATGAGGAACTGGTGCACATGAGCACCGAGCAGTTTGCCGCCCTCATGACCGAAGCTCGGCGCGGGCATTTCGCGCACCGGATGATGTAGGGCGTCCGCCGACRTGCGAGCCAGCGGCGACATCAGAACCTCCAGAAGAGGAAGTGTCGATGCCGTCGCTCATGGACCGGGCGAGGGGGCCGGGTTTCGGGGCCGAGCCGCGCATCCGGATCGATCACCCGCGCGCGCAGCGCCATGTCGTAGAACGCGCCCACCATGGGCAGGGCGCTGTGCGCGCCCTCGCCCCAATAGTTGCCGAGCGTCACACGTCCATCGTCGAAACCCACCCACGCGCCCGCGACCAGTTGCGGATGCATCAGGATGAACCAGCTATCCGTGTTGTCCTGCGTCGTGCCCGTCTTGCCGGCCACGTCGGCGCGAATCCCGAAGCGCGTCCGGATGGCCGCGCCGGTGCCCCGGCTAACGACGTCGCGCATCACGTCGACGAGCGTTTGCGCCGCGCCGGCGGGCAGCGCCTGTTCCGGCAATGCGCTCGCGAATTCGGCCAGCACCTTGCCGTCGTGATCCTCGATGCGCGTGACCATGCGCGGTTCGATATAGGCGCCGCGATTCGCGATCGTGCTGTACGCCGAGACCATTTCCTTGAGCGTGACCGGGCTTGTGCCGAGCGCGAGCGACGGCACCGCTTCGAGCGGACTCGCGCGCACCCCCATGGCCTGCGCGAGCCGTGCGACTTTCTCGGGGCCTTCCTTTTGCATGAGCTGGGCGGTGACGCGGTTGCGCGAATACACTAGCGCGTCGCGCAGCGTCATCGGCCGGCCGGTGGGCGGTTCCGCGTCGGTAGGCCGCCAGATCGCATGCCCGGTCAGCGCGATGGCGACGTTCTGGTCTACGATCGTATCGCTCGGCCGTGCACCGTGCGCGAAGGCCGCGCCGTAGACGAACGGCTTGAACGTCGAACCCGGCTGGCGCCGGGCCTGCTGCACGTGATCGAACGGTTCGTCACGGAAGTCGCGGCTGCCGACCCATGCCTTGACATCTCCGTTGCGCGGGTCGATTGCGACAAAACCCGCCTGGATCTGCGTCTTGCTCCGGCAGAGCGCGCGGACGAACGCGGGGTTCGTGGCGAGCTTCCTGAGCGCGGCCTCATCCGATTGACCCGCATCGCGTGCGGCGCGGTAGTCGGGCGACTGCCGGATGAACGTCCGGAACAGGTCGTTGCCCGGCCAGCAGCCCGTGCGTTCGTTCCATGCGCCGTTCGCTATCCATTGCAACTGGTTCGTCTGCCAGTCCATCGCCTGCGTCGCCATGGCCTGCAGACGCGAATCGATGGTCGTGCGCACGACCAGCCCGTCGGCATAGATGTTGTAGCCGTTGCGATCGGCCCATGCGATCAGCCACTTGCGCAATTGCGCCGAAAAATGCGGCGCGGCGCCCGGCTGCGCGGTCTGCAACTCGAAATCGACGTTGAGCGGTTGCCGCTTCAATGCGGTGTAGGCATCGGGCTTGAGCTTGCCGTATTTGTTCATCTGCCCGAGCACCGTGTTTCGCCGCTGCAACGCGCGCTCGGGGTTGAGCACAGGGTTGTAGGTGCTGTTGGCCTTGAGCATGCCGACGAGCGTGGCGCTTTCAAGAATGTCGAGCTGATTGGCCGATTTGCCGAAGTAGGTGCGTGCGGCCATTTCCACGCCGTAAGCGTTGTACAGGAACGGCACCGTGTTCAGGTACGTCTCCAGGATCTGATCCTTGCTGTACACGGCTTCGATCTTGAATGCCGTGATCGCTTCCCTGAGCTTGCGCGTGAGGGTCGGCGCGCGGCCGATTTCGTCGGGATACAGGTTGCGCGCGAGCTGCTGCGTGATCGTCGAGCCACCTTGCCGGTCGCCGGAGAACGTATGCAGCGCGGCCGACGCGGTACGCTTCCAGTCGATGCCATGATGCTCGTAAAAGCGGCGGTCTTCGGTCGCGATCAATGCATCCACCATGTGCGGCGAGACCTGCCTGAGCGACACCCACTCGCGATTGACCGGTTTGAACGCATCGAGCAGCTTGCCGTCGGCCGACACGATCAACGCTGGCCGGTCAACGCGGGCTTTGCGGATGTCGCCGATGCCCGGCGTAAACGGCACGAGCGCAAGCACGTACAGCAGGAAGAGCGCCGGCACTGCGGCGAGCGTCAGCGCGACGCCGCGTCGTGTCGGGTGGCGCAGGCGGCGCAGCGCGCTACTGAGAGCGAGTCTGGTGATCGTGCTGCCGGCAGCGGCCAGCGGTTGGACGCGGGCGAGCCACCGTGTGCAATGCGCACAAAACAACGATGCAAATCGGCGATTCACGGTGGCGGGGCGCTGGCGGAAAGAGCGCGATCGTACCAAAGCGCAAGGGCGCTTCTGTGATCAATGCGGGGCCGCGGCGCGTGGCATTAACAGATGCTTACATTTGTTTCGTGTGGACAACGTTCGCGATGGCCGCTGAAGCGACGATCGCCCACCGCGAACTGGATGGCCGCCCCCGCCCGCCGGCTGCTCGGCGAGCGGGGGCTGGCCGGCGGGTTCGCCGGCCCCTACTGGACGGTGATTGTCGCCATCATATTCGGGTGTATGCCGCAGAAGATCTTGTAGACCCCCGGTTTGTCGAACTTGAACTTGTAGGTGTCGTTCTGATCGAGCGCGCTGGAGCGGAACAGGCCGGCGTCGTTGACAACCGTGTGCGGTTCGCCGTCGAGATTCTTCCAGGTCACGGTCGAGCCAGCTTTGATTGTGAGCGACATCGGCGAGAACATGAAATTCTTCACAACGGCGACATGGTTCTCCTGCGCTTGCGCGACGGAGAATTCGCAAGTCAATGCCGCCATGAGAATCCCGACCCCAAGGGGGACGACGAAGGCGCGGCGAAGCATAGTGGTTAGCATGATCTGGGTCCTGGTTGGTGAGCGGTACCTGGCAATTCAGGCGAGCGTGGTGTCGGCAAGCGTCGCTGCGAGCGGGTGGCGCATGATCTTGATGCTGGTCACGCCAAGCATCCTGGGCAGCTGATCGCCCGGTACCGTCAGCGGCATGGGTCCGGGTCCATTGCCGGCGGTCGGTTGCGGATAGGCCGTCGAGCGCGCCGTATGGAAGGTGATATTGCCTTCCACCTTCGACACGATCTGGTGGATATGGCCGTTCAAGACCGTGACCGAACCGAAGCGCGTCARATAGCTCATGGCCTCGCCGGCGTCGCCGGTGCCCCAACCCCATGGTTGGTAGATCGTCCACATTGGCATGTGTGCAAAGACGACGATCGGCGTGCTGGATGAGCGGCCCCTCAGATCGGCTTTCAGCCAGGCGAGCTGGTCGTCGCCCAGGCTGCCCAAACCGTTTGGCTTGAAATGCATCACGTTGACCAGGCCGATAAAGTGGACGCCACTGTGGTCGAAGCTGTAGTAGCCCTTGTTGCCGGAGGCTTGACCGAAGCGGTTGAAGTATTCCGTCCCAGGCCCATCGGTCACGTCATGCTCGCCGGGCACGGTATGCAACTCGGTGATATTCAGCCCCGACATCAATTGGGCCGCGTGGTCGAACTCTTCCGCCTTGGAAAGATGCGTAATGTCGCCCGTGTGAATCGTCAGCGCCGGCTTGACCGGCATGGCATTGACGAAGTCAATGGTCTGCTTGAGCGTACCCGCGACGTCGGGATTGGCTTCCTTGTTGAAGCCAATATGCGTGTCGCTGATCTGCAGGAAAAGAGGGATGCCCGCGGCCGATGACGGGCCTTTCCCGGAGGCGGCAAGGCCCAGTTCCACCGGCGCGAGAACGCCGCCTGCCAKGACAAACACGGTGCCCGCGCCACTGAAAGCGAGGCACTTCAGCGCGCCGCGGCGCGACGGATTGGATGGAAGATCTGACGACATATTGCCCTCACAATGAAAGTTCGAGAGGTGGATCACCGGACCATCCGACGGACCTCCCGATTGGGTTCGTCAGGTAAACCGCCGGGCCATCTGTTTTATTCCGCATGGCAAGCGCCGATCATGTGACCGGTGTGCCGCCTGCATTCGTCGTCTTCTCGGGCAGGGCACTAGTTGACCAAGAGGTAGTAGAAGAGAAGGCCGATGGCAATGATGCCAACGGCGTTCCAGAACTTGAACTGGTCGCGATTCATGATCCCATCCGATCTGGATTGGTACGCCACAAAAAGTCGTTCAGTTGCCCTGCCAGCCGTATCCTCTTTCGAGAAACCGTGTGCGCCCTGCGCCCGGAATCACGGCGCGGCCTTTGTCTGTGCGGTCTGGTTGTCACTGGTCTGTGYTGCCTGGTTTCCACCCATCAACGCATTCCTTTCCGCCTGATGTTTGGCTTCCAGCTTTTGTTCCGCCGCTTGGATGTCGGCGGGATAGTCGCCATTGTCGCCTAGGGAAGGGTTGTAGCCGACCGACTCCAATTCCTCGAGTTCATGTCGCACTTGCGCACGAGTGACTGGATGCGTGGCGGGCGCCGGTGGCGTTTGCGCATAGACACCAACGGACGTTGCCATCAACGCAGCGCTCACGATGAGCGAGGCGCGCGTGGGCAGCACGAAAAGCCGATTTAGCGAATTCGATTTCATGTCAGTACTCCTTGGTAGTCCGAGCGAGCGATACCCGCGGTCGACTCGACTGCGCAGCTGGACGCTCTGCGTGGGTAAACCGCGGCACCGGTCTGCTTATTCCCCCGATTTCCCTCGCAGAAAGAACGCATCCACGGCATCAGCGATAGAGGGACAAAGGAACATGAACCGGGGCACAGGAATTTCCCTTGGCCGCTGACCGCATCAACCGCTTGTGCGGGAATAAAGCGGGTGGCTGCGCGGTTCTACAAATGCACGGCGAACCAGTTCTCGGGATTGATCGATACCCCCGGAAACCGGAAGCGAGTTACGTGCCCAGGCGTAGCCTTCACGGAGATGCGCTTTGGAAGCTATCCCTACTGTATTTGGAGCTCGTCATGAAAATCCTGATTGCGGCCGCTGTCGCGGCATTGGCTTCGTTCGCAGCGCTGGCCCAGTCGTCCAGCGTCCCCTCAACCTCTGACAGCAACACCCATATCGTCGGGCCGCGCGATCCCTACACGGATGGCGCGAAAGCGGGCAAGTTCGACGTTTATTCCGACGGGGCAAAAATCACGGATCGGCGCGATCCGTTCACCGACGGCGCGCACAGCTAAGACGCTGCCAGATCCACCGGCGGCTTGAATAGAGGTTCTTCAGGCAGTCGTGTGGGTACTGCACGCGGGTGCAAGTGGCGGGGGGAGCAAAGCGCTGAGAAAAACGCTGTTTTGCTCCCCTCTCCCATGAAATGGGAGAGGGGAGCTACGGCAGCGCTGGAAATAGCCCAGCGATGAATCGACTCACACGAAAGCTGGATGAGCCTAAACGGAAATCGCCAAGGCGCCTCAGGCGCCTGGTCGCAAGTGCTGGCGCATCGCGATGCGTGGGGGGGTAGAGTAGAGCATGTCACACGTTCCCTATCTCCAAAGGTGGCGGCCGGCGGGTGTGCGATCGGTCCGGCTGTCCACCGGACTGGTGCTGTTTACCTATGTGGGTACGCACCTGCTGAACCACTCGCTGGGGAATATCTCGCTCGCCTGGCTGGAGCGTGGTCTGCTCGTGCAGAAGTTCATCTGGCAGGGATGGCTTGGAACGGCCCTGCTGTACAGCGCGCTGTTGACGCATTTCTTCCTGGGTCTGTGGGCGCTGTACGAACGGCGCTCGTTGCATTGGACCCCGGGTGAGGTAGCGCAACTCGTCCTCGGCTTGTGCATACCGCCGCTGCTGGCCAACCATGTTGTGAATACGCGGGTCGCCTTTGCCGAGTTCGGCCTGAACAAGGGCTATGCGCAGTTGCTGTACTCGTTCTGGATCGATTCACCGTTCTTCGGCCGCGTGCAACTGATGCTATTGGTGGTCGCCTGGCTGCATGGGTGTTACGGCATCTGGTTCTGGTTGCGCTTGAAACCATGGTTCKGGGCGTGGCGGAGTGTGCTGCTGAGCGCCGCCGTGCTGCTCCCGGTGCTCGCGCTGCTCGGCTTCTTGCAGGGCGGACGGGAAGTGATCGCGCTTGCGCAGGATCCCGTCTGGCGCGCCGCGGCGACCCGGACGACGATCGTCGGCACGGGGTTGCAAATCCTCTGGCTCGCCGGACTGCGCAACGACTTTTTGCTCTTCGATGGTGGTGCGCTGCTGCTGGTGCTCGCAGCGCGCCTGGTGCGCGCGGCGCGGGAGCGCCGGGCCGGGCGGCTCTGCGTTCTGTATCCGGACGGGCGAAAGGTATTCGCGCCGCTCGGATTCTCGGTGCTGGAGGCTAGCCGCATGGGCGGCGTGCCCCATGCCAGCACCTGCGGCGGCCGCGCCCGATGCACGTTGTGCCGGGTGCGTGTGCTCAGTGCCGTGCCGCTGCCCGCGCCGGGGGAGGCCGAGCGGCGCGTTCTGGAGMGGCTGGGCGCGGATTCGCAGACAGTGCGCCTGGCCTGCCAGTTGCGGCCGACCCATGATCTCTGCGTGTGGCCACTGGTGCCGCCGGCCGCATCGGCGGCCTTCCTGCAGCGGCGTCAGCGGGACGTCATGCCGCAAGAGCGATTTGCGGCGTTCATGTTCGTGGATATGCGGGACTCCACAAAGCTTGCGGCGGCACAATTGCCGTTCGACAGCCTGTTCATGGTCAGCCGCTTCCTCAGTGCGGTCTGCGCCGCGGTGGTTCAGGCGGGCGGTCTGCCCAACMAGTTCCTGGGAGACGCGGTGCTCGCGATCTTTGGCTTGCGCTGCGAGCCGGCCGAGGCCTGTCGCCAGGCGCTCAGCGCAGTGCCGCTGGTTGCCGCCAATATTGACGAACTCAACGCTGCGCTCAAGCAGCAGTTGCAAACGCCGATCCGCTTTGGCATCGGATTGCATTGCGGCCGGGCCGTCATGGGCGAGATTGGTTTCCGCGACCATGTTACGTTCACGGCAATTGGCGACCCGTTGAATGTGGCCTCGAGACTCGAGCAGTTGACCAAAGAGATGGCTTGCGAGGCGATCGTCTCGGAGCAGGTCTTCCAGCAAGCCGGCGTTTCGGCCGTGGGCCTGCCGCAGCTTGCCGCACACGTGCGAGGCCGCGATGACCCGGTGCCCGTCTGTGTGCTGTCCAAGGCGGCGCAGATGCCTCGGGCCTGACTACGCCCCGCGCGCCACGCTCGGGCAGGCCAAGGGCAAGCTGCGCGAAGTGTTCGGTCGGCCACCATCAGCACCGGCCACGCCCCCCGGCCCGCTTGCGCGATTGCGCTGATGCGTCAATGCTTGTTCCCATGTCACCTTCACGGAGCCGCATCATGGACACACGAAGCGAACTGCAAGCCACCGTGGATGCCCTGGTTCAAGCGGGCAAGGGCCTGCTGGCCGCCGACGAGAGCGGGCCGACKATCGCCAAGCGGTTCGAGCGCATCGGTGTGRCATCGAGCGAGGAAAGCCGCCGGGCGTGGCGCAAACTGCTCCTGTCGACACCGGGTCTGGGTGAATGCATCAGCGGCGTGATCCTGTACGAGGAAACGCTGGGCCAGCGCGCCGACGATGGCACGCCGCTGCCAGAACTGGCTGCGCGCCAAGGCATCGTGCCCGGCATCAAGGTGGACAAGGGCAAGCTCGCGCTCGCCCACGCTCCCGGCGACGAGATCACCGAGGGCCTCGACGGGCTGGCCAAGCGGCTTGCCGCCTATCGCCAGCAAGGCGCGCGCTTTGCCAAGTGGCGCGCGGTGTACAACGTGTCCGACAGACTGCCTGGCCGGCTCGCCATCCAGGCCAATGCGCAAGCGCTGGCACGCTATGCCGCGATCTGCCAGGAGACGGGCGTGGTGCCCATCGTCGAGCCCGAGGTGCTGATGGATGGCGCGCACGCCATGGCGCGTTGCGCCGAGGTCACCGAGGCCGTGCTGCACGAAGTCTTTCACGCCTTGCACCGGCATGCGGTAGTGCTCGAACACATGCTGCTGAAGCCCAGCATGGTGCTCCCCGGCAAGGAGGCCGGGCACGCGGCGCCGGCCGAGGTTGCCATCGAGACCGTGCAGGTGCTCAAGCGCACGGTGCCCGCGGCGGTGCCTGGCATCTTCTTCCTGTCCGGCGGCCAAACGCCCACTGAGGCCACCGCCAATCTCGATGCCATGAACCGGCTCGCCCCGTTGCCCTGGCGGCTGTCCTTCTCCTACGGGCGCGCCTTGCAGGAGCCGCCCCTGCTGGCCTGGCGCGGCGAGGCCGCTAACGTGGCGCAAGCACAACGGGCGCTGCTGCAGCGCTCACGGCTGAATGGCATGGCCTGCCTGGGGCAATATGAAGCGGCGCTGGAGACCGCTGCGGGCTGAGCAACCGGCAGGCGCGGGCGGGAGCGCGCCAGCAGGAAGTCGAGTAGCGCGGGGACGCGCGGCGCCATGTCGGCCTGGCTGCTAACCACGGTTCTGGATTTGACAGACAGCCGGGTCTATCCTTTTCTCGGACTCGTGCCAGCGACCGGTTGGCTGACAGCTTTACCCGGCGCCGGAAGTGCCGGCATCGGGTACTCCCGCCGCCACGCAACGGCTGCAGGCGGCCGCTGTTCAACCGGTGCCATACCGGACAGGAGACAATCAAATGCGTGTTTCAATATCGCGGCGAAACCTCATGTGGCTCTCCGGCCTCGCCTTGGCGGGGTCGATGACCTGGGTGCATGCGGCGCCACTCTCGTTTACCGTGCCGCTCAGCGGCGCGCAGGAGGTACCTCCTGTCCAGACCAAGGGCAGTGGTTCCGTCGACCTCACCTACGACCCCGGCACGCGGGTTGTCACCTGGGCAGTCACGCTCAACGGTCTGCCCAGCGAGGCCACCATGGCGCATTTCCACGGGCCTGCCACAAACGGCAAGAACGCGAACGCGAAAATCTGGATCTCCGTTAAGGGCGCTCCGGTCGCCAGTCCCCTCAAGGGCCAGGCCACGCTGTCCCCGGCCGATGCGCAAGAATTCCTTGCCGGCGAAATGTACATCAACGTGCACACAAAGGATCATCCGGACGGCGAGATACGCGGCCAGGTGCTGCCACCGAAGAGCTACTGAAGCCACGCCGCAGCTCAGAGATACACCGAGAGAAGCGCCGCCGCGGCGGCGCCGGCTCCCAGCAGAAGCAGCGCCAGCATCGCGCTCGCCAGGCGCGGTGTGGCGATGCGCGCCGGCAGGCGTTTGCGGCCGGTCAGCATGGGAAGCAGCAGGTTGTGGCCCTTGGCCACCGCGTACAGCGCGATGGCCAGCACGTGCAACACCACCGCGGCCAGCAGCGCGTCCCACAGGATCGTGTGCAGCGCCGTGATCGCATTGGCGACCGATGCGGGGACCCATTCGGTGAGCGGCCCTTTGTCCGCGATGTCGTTGTTGATGTAGAGCCCGCTGAGCGTCTCGCCCAGCATCAACGCAAGCAGCAGCAACACCATCCACCCGCCGGCCGGGTTGTGGCCGACTTGCACGTCGGCCTCGCGGCGCAACCCATGCCGCAGATGGCGCAGCGCGGCGCCGGGTGAGGCCACAAAGCTGCGGAACCGTGCGGTTTCGCTGCCAAAGCAGCCCCAAAGCAGGCGGAACAGCACCAGCGCGAGCAGGGTTTCGCCAATCCGGACATGCCAGTCCATCCAGTTCAGCCGCCAGGTCGCATAAGCCCCCGCTACCAGCACCACCGCTAGCCAGTGGAACAGCCGCGTCGGCAAGTCCCAGACCAGCACGGGGCGACGATCAGCTTGCCCCGGAGATTGGACCTGGCCGTCAGGTTTCATCGATGCGCCCTCCCGCATAGCCGCTGGCCCGAAGTCATGGGCTATTCAACCGCAATCCGCGACAATGGGCAATCGTTGGCATGGGCTCACGGCGAGACGGGTTCTTCCACTAGATACGCCCGGTGAAGCAGCGCCAGCAAGCCCGGCGCCTCAGGCATGGGCGCGGAACCGATCCGGCTCACCGCCACCCCCGGCGTCCAGGAGTTCATCACCGCCGCCCCGGCCAGGCCAGGCAGATCGGCAAGCGTCACCGGCTGGACGCGCTGACGCACACCGAGGCGATCCAGCTGCCGGCGCACCATGCCCATGGTCGTGCCTGCCAGCATCTCGGCCTCGGGCCACACAACCGTCTCCGCTTCTCCGTCCCAAAAGACCAGGTTCCAGATGGTCCCCTCGCTGAGCCGCCCCCGAGCGTCAACGAAAGCGGCATCGTCAAAGCCTTTGCCCACGGACTGGCGCAGGAAATACGTCTTGGCCACTTCGCCAACGTGCTTCAGGGCTGGGAGCACCCGCTCGTGGGGGACGGCGGCTAACGCCAACGGCCCCTGTGGGCCGGACGCGGGCGGCCCCGTACGCACCAGCACTTCAGGCTCGGCATCCGCGCCGGCCACGGTGAACTCACCCGCCGGCGAGTACACGGTGGCTACCAGCGAGACGTCCGCTGGCGTGCATGCCAGCGCCGCGCGCAGATAGGACCGCACCTGATCGTCGGGCAATGCGCGGCCGAACAACGCCATCGAGGCCGCCCTGAGCCGCTCGAGATGGAGATCCAGCCCACGGACCCGGCCGCCGCGCACCTGCATCGCGGTGAAATGCGCATAACCCGCAAAGGCGAGGGGGGCCAACGCGGCGAGGGTCGCCGGCAGGCCATTGCGTTGAACGATAAAAGAAGACTGGCTAGCTGACATGGGTCGCTGAGACTCCGGTAGTTGTGTGCAATGGGCTTGGCGAACATCGCGTCCCACCTGCATGCGCAGGGTTGGCCGCAACTATCTGCTATTGACCGCGCTTTGAGAAACGAGTATTTCTTGCCGGATCATTAAGAACGGCTTGAAGATCGATGAAGCGAATGCTGCCGGGCACACGAGCACTGAGGACCTTCGAGGCGGCCGGGCGGCACTTGAACTTCACCCGCGCGGCGCAGGAGGTGGGCTTGACGCCGGCTGCCGTCAGCTACCAGATCAAGGAGATCGAGGACCAGTTGGGCATCACGCTGTTCGCGCGCACCAGCCGCAGCATCCAGCTCACGCCAGCCGGCGCCGTCTTGTTCGAGGCGGCTGCCGACGCGCTCGACACCTTGCAGCGGGCCACCAGCCGGGCGCGGAGAATGGCGCGGGGACCGGCGCATCTGCGCATCTCGCTAGGTGCGATGTTCGCCACCAGCTGGCTGCTGCCCCGGCTTGCGCGGTTCAGGGCCGCCAACCCGACGCTCGAACTCACATTCGATATTTCCGATCAGGTACGGGACTTCGACGCGGACGACGTGGATATCGCGATCCGCTTTGGCGCCGGGCACTACGAAGACACGCGCTCGGACCGGCTGTTCGACACGGTTGTCGCCCCGATCTGCAGCCCGAAACTGCGCGAAGCCGGTGCCCGGCTGCAAACGCCGCGGGACTTGCTTGGCCACACGCTGTGCTATGTCGACTGCCCGGTGGACGGCATGGCCTGGCCCGACTGGCGCATGTGGATGGCCGCGGCCGGCGTCGACGATTTCGACGACAGCCGATGCGTTGCCTTTGCCGATTCGAGCCATGTCGTGCAGGCCGTGATCGACGGCGCTGCCATTGGCCTCGTGGAACTGCCCATGATTGCCAATGACCTGGCCCAAGGCCGCCTGGTGCGGCTATTCGAGATCGGCGTGAGCGTCGCGCCGGCGTACGCCTATCATCTCGTCTATCCGGCGCGCAGCAGCCAGGACCCTCGCATCCTTGCGTTCAGCCAATGGATGCGCAACGAGACGGCTGGCACGGCTCAAGCCGCTCAAGCCGCTCAAGCCGCTCAAGCCGCTCACGCTGTTCAGGGCGGCCATCCGTTGTGAAGGTGCCATTTGACCGTGGCTTCAGGCACGAACAGGCTCTGACTACGGCGGCGCGCCGGCAGGCAATACGCTCCACCCCGAAGCACCACTCGACGTCGTCCTGCGTTGACTCCTGAGGACACCGTTCACGTCGAACTCGAAAAGGACCGTCGACGATCGGATCTCGCCGCCGGAAAACAGCGGACCAATGAATGGAATAAAGCTCTCGGGGTGAGGCTTGGAGGTCGCAAAGGAATAGATCAGTATCGTGGACCCGTCTCTCAACGTCGTCTTGGATGTGGGAGCCCCGAGCTGCGCGGTAACGTCGTCAAGGGTAGAGAAATCGGGAATGAAGTTCGACAATTGCTCCGGTTTCACGTAGACGCCCGTCGATACACAGGCAACCAACATGATGCAAGTCGCAATCAGTGCATAAACACGCTGCATGCCGACACCGCCGTGCTGTTGGGCCGTGACTGAGAACGTGCCGATGGCCATGCTGCCAGCCTGGCCGGGCGATGCGTCCGGCACGTCATTGACAAAGGACAGAACTTTGCCGTGCGCTTCGCTGAGGCACCCGGCGGGCTTACCCGCCCGCTACGGGTTTGCACAGCGACAACGCTGATACCGTGCATCGATCAAGTGGTCTGCGCCGCCTCCGCGCGTGATGTCAGATAAATCAGGAAGGCCGCGATCAGCAACAGGGCTACGCTCGCTTCGAAGGTGCTTTGGTAGCCGCTGCTGTCGAACAGCAAGCCCCCCACGGTCGAGCCTATGGCAATGGCAAGCTGGACAACGGCCACCATCAGCCCGCCGCCGGCCTCGGCGTTCTGCGGAAATGTCCTGGCCACCCAGCCCCACCATCCTACGGGCGCTGCGGTGGCAACCAGCCCCCAAAAACCCAGGAGTGCAACGACGGCAGCCGTCCAGCCTCCAAAGGCGATCAATGCCACGGCAATGGCAGCCATCAAGATCGGAATGGCAATCAGCGTCTGGTAGAAGCGCCGCTTGAGTACCGTGCCGATGAGCGCGGTACCGATGAAGCCTGCCACACCTATCTGCAGCAGAATGAGCGAGAGCGCGGATACGCCAACCTGCGTCACCGTTTCCAGGAACGGCCGCACGTAGGTGAACAACGTGAACTGCCCCATGAAGAAGAGCCCAGCACCGAGCATCCCCAAGGTCACTACCGGATTCCGAAATAGCGTGAAGACGTTGCCGCAGCCCGCGCTGCGCTGCTCGACGCGCATGGAAGGCAGGCTGATCCATTGCCACGCCAGCGCGATCAATGCCACCGGCACCAGGCAAAAGAAGGCGCCACGCCATCCAATGACCGAACCCAGGTAGCTACCAAGCGGCGCGGCCACCACCGTGGCCAGTGCGTTGCCGCCATTGAAGATGGCCAAGGCGCGCGGCACTTGACTGGCTGGAACGAGCCGCATGGCTGTCGCCGCCGACATGGACCAGAATCCGCCCACGACCACGCCAATGAGCGCACGGCCTGCCATGTAGGTGAAATAGTTCGGAGCCAGCGCGACGACCGCGCCTGACAGGGCCATGACGCCCGTCAGCCCCAGCAGCAATGTCTTGCGATTCATGCTGCCGGCAAGCGCGGAAATGAACAGGCTCGTCACCACAGCGAATGCGCCGGAGATCGCAATGCCTTGCCCCGTCATCCCCTCGGTGRCATGGAGATCCGCAGCCATGGGCGTCAGCAGGCTGACGGGCATGAATTCCGAGGCGATTAGCGCAAAGACGCACAGCGTCATCGCAAAGACGCCGCTCCAAGATGCCGGTTGCTCCCCAGCCTCTCGCCGGGCGGCGGTGTCGCCCGCAGGGGCAGTACAAACGTCCATTGTCATGAAAGGCGCTGTGTCATCCAGATATACGGTTAAAGAACGCTGCACTTTCGCGACGAGATCAGATTCACGCGGTCGGGAACAGTCAGTTTGGCCAGCGTCCACATTCCCCAGCGGCAGCGCCCCGTATCTTTGCGAACCCAAGCCACCTTGACTAGCTAATGAATACTTAAATGGGATATAAGCTAGGCTACTGAATATGCCTTGGGAGACTGCGCCGTGGGCAGACGCAACCTCAACGATCTCTTGGCTTTCGTCACCGTGGCGCGCGAAGGCAGYTTCACCCGTGCCGCCGCTGTGCTGGGCGTGACGCAATCGGCCCTGAGCCAGACCATTCGCGGATTGGAGGAGCGATTGCAGATCCGGCTGCTCACGCGCACCACGCGCAGCGTTTCGCCAACCGTAGCGGGCGAACGGCTGATGCAGGCCATCGGCCATCGCTTCGACGAGATCGAGGCGGAGCTCGATGCCTTGACCGAATTGCGCGAGAAGCCCGCCGGCACCGTGCGCATTACCTGCGGTGACAACGTGCTGCACAGCATTTTGCTGCCCAAGCTCACGCCGCTGCTGCGCGAGTATCCGGACATCAAGCTGGAGTTCGACGTGAATTACGGCTTCCGTGACATCGTGGCTGACCGGTTCGATGCCGGCGTACGCCTGGGCAGCACCATCGATAAAGACATGATTGCCGTGCCCATCGGCCCGCCGTTGCGTCTGGCGGTGGTGGCCTCGCCGGCATATTTTGCTGCTCACCCCATCCCCAGGACGCCAAATGAGCTGACGGCGCACTGCTGCATCAATCAGCGTATGGCCACGTCAGGCGGGTTGTACGTTTGGGATTTCGAGCGCCGAGGCCGCCGGGTGAACGTGCGCGTCGATGGTCAGTTGATCTTCAACACCGCACAGCCCCAGTTGGACGCGGCGCTGGCCGGGCTGGGCATCACCCTGCTGCCCGAAGATGAGCTGATGCCGCATATCGAAGCCGGCCGGCTAGTGCGCGTGCTGGAGGACTGGTGCCCGAAATTCGAGGGCTACCACCTGTACTACCCCAGCAGGCGCCAGCCCTCGCCGGCGTTTTCGCTGGTGGTGCAAACGCTGCGCATCGTTGGCCCTGGTGCGACAAATGCGACAAATGCGACAAGTGGGGCGGGCGTGGCAAGTAGGGCAGGTGGGGCGGGTGGGGCAGGTGGGACCAAGCATTGATCAATCAGCAATCCACCGGTTGAATCCCCGGTCAGGCGCGCTCATTCGGCTATCATGCTGGCTCCGGTCGTACCGGTATACGCGCCGTGGCGGGGAAATTCGGGTTTGCCCCGGTACAGTATTCGCGCTCGTTGTCGATATGCAATGTGGGCACCATCCCGTTTAATTCGCCTAACCCGACGTCATGGCTAAACATACGCATCGCAGCCGTCGTAAGCGTTTCCTGATGCGGGTTGGCCGTGCATCCATGCTGTGTTTGCAAGCCCCGTCTGGTCGGGAATCCGTTGCTGATTGCAAGCGCCAGCGGTTCGCTTCCCGGCACGTCGAAAGTGCCTGCTGAAGCACGGCCAATCCATCCGGAAGCCGCACAGTGAACCACCAAGCGCGACGCATTGCGTTTTCCTCGCGGCTAGCTGGCCTGCTCGGCCTCATTGTCTTGCTCTTGTGCGGTTGCCAACAGCGAGACAACGTTGCGTCGGGCGCAGCCGAGCCAGCCAGGACTTCCATTACCGCGCTGATATGGGCGCCAGACTGGCCGGAGGAGATGCTCCAGATTGCCGCGGAATTCAGCAAGCTCAATCCAGACGTCCGCGTGAATGTGCAGTTCATGATTGGCAACTCGGTCGAGGAGAACATCAAGCCCCGGATTGCCTCTGGCAACTTGCCGGATCTGGTGAGTGTCAACCCGAACGCCTACGCCGCTGAGCTGGCCGATCAGGGCATCCTGACAGACGTGAGCGCGACATCGGCATGGCACAACATGCTCAGCGCACTCAAAGGGGACTGGACCAGTCGCCAATCCAGGCGTTTTGGCATATCCGGCGGCGTGGCGACAACGCTGATCTACTACAACAAGGCACTGTTCGCAAAGGCTGGGATCAAGGAACTGCCAACCAACTTCCACGAGTTCCTGATGGTTGGCAAGCAGCTCAAGCTTGCCGGCTTGACACCCATCATGTGGAGCGGCGGCTTCCCGAACATGCTCGGCAACGGCCCCTTCAGCTTCGGCTTTGCCAACAATGTGGTGGCGCGCGAGCCAGCCTGGAAGCAGAAAATCGGTGATGGCACGCTGGATCTGAACACGCCGCAGGTAGCTGATATTTTTGCCAGGATGGCGCTGATGCCGCAACTTGGTTACGTACAAGACGCCTTCATGGCGACGGATTACGATGAAGGCATACGGCTGTTCAAGGAAGGCAAGGCCGCGATGACCTTTCACGGCAGTTGGGCGGCCGGCCTTCTGCTGCACGGCAATCCCTTCGAGGTTGGCGTGTTTATTCCGCCCTGGAACGCGCCCGGCGAGCGGGTGGTGCCTGTGATCGGCAGCGAAACCGGGTTTGCGGTGTGCGAGACGCCCAACAAGGCCGCGGCCACGCGTTTTCTCGAATTCATTGCCGGGAAKGGGTTCTCTATTCTCCAAAGAAAACGCCAGAACATCCCCCCATTCAAACAAGGCGCGGGGACGCTGGTGAGCGATCAGAGAATGGTCGACTACACAAACATGGTCAGCCGCTATCCGGTGACCGCCAGCCCCTACTATTCGGTTCTACCCTCCAACTCGATCGAGCAGCTTCATCGATTGATGCAGGACGTGCTGGTCAGGAAGATCACACCCGCACAGGCAGCCAAACTCCTCGACGCGTCTGTCAAGAATGAAGCAAAGATGCACTACAAATGAGCACAATCCCAGGTTCGCTGCGAAGCGCTTTCGCCTATCTCTCGCTGGACCTGCTGCGCCGTGTCGAAATTCGCTACCGGTTGATGACTGCGTTCATCCTGCTGTCGCTGATACCGATACTGATTTCAGGCTACATCTCGTATGTGGAGTCCACCGCCGCCATCAAGGAGAAGGCGGAGATATTCTCGAAAGAGATGGTCAAGCAGGTATCCAAGAACATCGCGTTGCGCATGGAGCAGGTCGAGACGGAAAGCAGCCTTCTCGTCCTTTCTGATCGCGTGCAAAATGCGCTGACCAACGCGGTAAATGGCAGTGCAAAAGAGCAGAACGAGGCGCGCCAGGATATGACCCGGCTGCTGCTGCAGCATTACGGCTCGGTTGATTTCATCAACCAGAAGTATCTGCTCGACAAGAACAACCGGATCATGGATACCCAGGCGTTCGCGCAACTAACGCGCGGTGTCATGCGTCTGGTCAAGCAGGCCCCTGACCGCAATGGCCGGCCCTACTGGGGCAGTTACGACAACGGCGTCGGACAACAAAACCTTGGGATGGTGCGTGCCATCATCGGCAAGAGCAACAATCGGCGAATCGGCAATCTGGTCCTGGTCATTCGCCCCGAGCATTTCTCGACCATCTTCAATGACGTCGCCTTGGGGAGCGGAACAGAGATCTACGTTCTCGACGCCAGCAACAACAAACTGGTTGTCCGCACCGACGGCATATCCACGAACACCGACGGGACGGCCGAGCCTGACCTGATCAAACGCATCGCGAACAACGCGCTAAATGGGGAGCCGAGTGGCTTCGTCGACTTCGAGGGCAAGCGCGAGGAGCGCTACCTTGCCGCGTACACAGGAATTCCCGGCACGACATGGCTCGTGGTCAGCACAGTCCCTGAAAAGAAGCTGACGGCAGAGGCACAGTCCGTGCGCAATCAGATCGTACTGGTTGGCATTTCGGGTTTCCTGCTTTCGATCTTCCTGGCCTACTTCATTTCCCACAGCATTTCCGCACCACTCAGAGAG
>NZ_JBFTSF010000088.1:0-21909 GCF_056399905.1 Cupriavidus sp. 01L46 | reverse complement strand
CATACCATCTTCTCTTTACGAGTAAAGAGAAGTGACATCTCACACGTTCTAAAACGGCCAATACCGTACAGCCGCGACAGCAGCTAGAAGCAAGAAAACCCCACCCACCAAGCGCATCCCCCGCGTCACCGGGGCTACAAGCAGCAAAATCGTACCCAGGCCTACAACATCCCTACCCCCGCCTCAACCCCTCGACAGGATCCGCCTCAAAAGCTTCCCATAGCGCATCGCGCCGTTGCAGCGCCTTGATGACGGCTGGCTGGCGCAGCTGCGCGACCGCCGAGACCAGCGCATTGCACAGGAAGAAGGCCGCCGTATAAGAGTCGAACGGCGACGCATTGGCCGTGCGCACCAACAGATGGTGATCCGACAGCGGCACCAGCGGCGCGGCCGGGCTGTCGCAAATCGCAATCACGCGCGCACCGCGTTCGCGGAAGGCGCGTGCGATGCTCACCGGCGCGCTGGAGTAGCGGCGGATGCTGAAAGTCAGCAGCACATCCTCCGGCTCCACCCATAGCATGGCATCCGTGGCCGTCACCGCGCCCGCGCCCAGTTCCTGGACCTGTGGCCGGCACATATTCAGATGCAGCGCCAGCCATGCTCCCACGGGCGCACTGTTTTTCTGCGCCAGCACGAACAGCCGGCCGCGCGGCTCGGCCAGCAGGCGCGCGATCGCCTCGAAGGCGGCCATGTCCAGCCCTTCGTGGGTGGCCGCCAGGTTGTGCTGGTCGTGCAGCAGCGCGTCGTCCACGCAAGCGCGCAGGGTGCGCTTGCCACCGATCGTGGCCGGCGCGCGCTGGCCGGCGGTGGGCAGGAGCGCTGTCACGCTGGCCCGTGCTTCGCGCTGGGCATCGCCATAGCTGGCATAGCCCAGCTTGGCAAACAGCCGCACCACCGTGGAAGCGCTCGTGCCGTGCTGGGCAGCCAGCGCGGTGGCCGATTCCAGCAACGCATGCGGATAGTCGCGGCCCAGCGCATCGGCCAAGGTGCGCTCGCGGGCGGTCAGCGTGGCCGCCTCGCGCGCAAGGCGCTCGAGCAAGGTGGCGTCACGTGAAGGAGTCTCCTGGGCATGTTTCATGGTGTTGACACGTTGCAATGCATATTGCATGATCATATCACTTTTGCAATGCACGATTCACTCCCACACGAAGCAAGGAGCAAGCGGTATATGGTCGACAACGCAGCGGATAGCGGCATGCATGCCCAGGCGGCAAGCGGGGTGATCGATTGGCTGGGCGGCCAGCAGGCTGCCATGCAGGCGCTCCTGCAGCGCATTGTCGACATCGACAGCGGCAGCCGGCAGGAAGCCGGCGTGACGGCCGTGGCAGAGGTCCTGCGCGCGCACCTGGAGGCCGCCGGCATTGCAGTCACCCTGCATGCCGTGCCCGGCTATGGCGTGTGCCTGGATGCGCTGGTGCCCGGTGCCGGCGATGGCGCGCCAATCTTGCTGATGGGGCATATGGATACCGTGTTCCCTGCCGGCACGGCGGCACGCCGTCCCTTCCGCGTGGAGGATGGGCTTGCCTACGGGCCCGGCGTGGCCGACATGAAATCCGGCCTGGTCATGAATGTGTTCGTGGCCGAGGCCCTGGCGCGCTGCGGCGGCAACGCCTCGCCAGTGCGCCTGTTCTTTTCCTGCGACGAGGAGATCGGTTCCGGCGCCACCCGCGAACGGATCATGGACGTGGCGCGCGGCGCGCGCGCCGTGTTCAACGCCGAGCCCGGCCGCGTCAGCGGCAACCTGGTCACAGGGCGCAAGGGGTCGATGGTGGTGGAATTCGAGGTGGAGGGCGTGGCCGCGCACGCCGGGGTCAACCACGCCCAGGGTGCCAGCGCCATCGACGCGCTCGCGCGCAAGATCCTGGCGCTACATGCACTGACCGACCCCGAGCAGGGCATCACCACCAATGTGGGCTGCGTGAAGGGCGGCATCGTGCCCAATATGGTGGCGCCGCTTGCGCAGGCCGAGCTCGACGTGCGCTTTACCGCCGACACGGACATCGAAGCGCTGGTCGAGCAGGTGCGCGCGATCATCGAGGCCGAATCGCTGCCGCGCACCAAGGGCCGGATCACCGACATGCGCCGCACCCGGCCGATGACCCAGACGCCTGCGGACCTGCTGGCGCTGTACCAGCGCGGCGCGCGGCACCTGGGCTTCGCGGTAGACGGCGAGTTCACCGGCGGCGCAGCCGATAGCGGGCTCACTTCCTCGGTGGGCACGCCCACGCTATGCGGCACCGGCCCGGTGGGCGGCCATGCGCACACCGTACGCGAGTACTCCGAGCTTGCCACCTTTGTGCCGCGCGCGCAGGCGGTGGCGATGGCCATCCTCGCACTGCGCTGAGCCGGGGCGCTCCCCCCATCCGATTTTCAACTACTGCCACCACACTGCCATGCCGAACGTGCCATTCTCTCGCCGCCATTTCCTCCGCACCGGCCTCAGCGTAGCCGCACTCGCGTGTGCCGCGCCGCTGGCCGCGCAAGCGCAAGCACAGGGCGCCTATCCCTCGCGTCCCATCACGCTGGTGGTGCCCTTTCCGCCCGGTGGTTCGGTGGACATCATGGCCCGCCAGTACTCGGAGCCGCTCTCGCGCATCCTCGGCGTGCCGGTGGTCGTCGACAACCGCCCGGGCGCGGGCGGCTCGGTCGCCACGCAATCGGTGGCCCGCAGCAAGCCTGATGGCTATACGCTCGTGGTCTCCTCCCAGAGCAGCCATCTGGCCAATCCGCTGACCCAGCCGAAACTGGGCTACGACCCGATCAAGGATTTCGAGAACATCGCCATCCTGGGCCGCCAGCCCAACGCCCTGGTGGTGCATTCGAGCCTGCCCGTGCGGACTTTCGCGGAGTTCCTGGCCTACGCGAAGAAGAACCCGGGCAAGCTCGACTACGGCAGCGGCGGCGTTGGCAGCATGGGCCAGCTGAATGTGGAAATGCTCAAGGCCAGCACCGGCATCTACGCCACGCACATCCCCTATCGTGGCGGCACGCACCTGATCACGGCCGTGCTGAGCAATGAGGTCCAGTTCATCCTCGACAACCTGGTCATCATGCTGCCCTATATCAAGGAAGGAAAAGTGCGTGCGCTGGCGGTGGCTTCCGAACAACGCCTGCCGCAGCTGCCCGATGTGCCGACCATGGCCGAGCTGGGCTACCCGCAGCTCAACCTGAGCTCCTGGACGGGCATTGCCGCGCCTGCCGGCACGCCCGAGCCGGTGGTGCAGAAGCTCTACCAGGCAGTGCGCCAGGCCGCCAGCGAGCCCGCCATGCAGACGGCGCTACGCGCGCGCGGCGTGTTCCCGCCCGAGGAAATGGCACCGGCCGCCTTCGAACGCATGATGGCCGACCGGATGGTGCGCTACGGTGAAGTGGTCCGCAAGGCCAAGATCTCCGCGGATTGAGCGCGCGGGATTGCGCTCGCGGAACTAGGGCGCGGACTAAGGCTTGCCGGTGGCCGCCCCGCCCTTGCCTTCCATGCCGCCCGCTGCAGTCACTCCGCCCGCGCGCAGCATGTCGATGACAAGCTGCATGGCGGGCGTGGGCGGGCGGCTCTTGCGCAGCACCAGCCCGTAAGGCGCAAGCCTGCCGTGCAAGGCAACCGGCAGCGTGGCGATCATGTTCAGGTCTTCGTAGTAGCGGGCCACCGAGGTGGGCAGCACGGCCAGCATGTCGGATTCGCGCAGCACGGACAGCGTGGTGAGGATTGACGATGTCTCCACCGTGCTCACCGGCGGCGGCACGCGGTTCTCGCGGAAGGTCTGGTCGATGATCTGGCGCATCGGGCTGGGGTGCGGCTGGATGATCCACGCGTAGTCCGTCAGGGCGGCCAGTTTCAGCTTGCCCCGCTCCGCCGCCGGATGCCCCGCCCGGGTGACGATCGACAGCGCCTCCTCCCCCAGCGTCTCGAACGACAGCTCCTGCGCCGGCCAGCCATCGGGGATGCGGCCCAGCACGATATCGATCTGATCCTGCTGCAGCGCGTGCACCAGCACGTCGCTGGTATCGATCTGCACGATGATGTGCAAGCGCGGATGTGCTTGCTTGAGCTTGACGATCACATGGGTGAGCAGGTCCGGCGCCGGCGCCATCACCGCGCCCACGCGCACCTTGCCCACATCGCCGGCCTGGATGGCGACGAGCTCCTCGCGCAGTTCATCCATGTCGGCAAAGACCACCCGCGCGTAGCGCATCACCGCCTTGCCCGATACCGTCGGCTCCAGCCCGCGCGCGTGGCGCGTAAAGAGCGGCACGCCGAGCACGTCTTCCAGTTCCTGAAGCGACTTGGTAGCGGCCGGCTGGGTCAGGGCCAGCCCGTCGGCTGCCTGGCGCAGCGAGGGCGACTCCGAGAGCGCCAGCATCAATTGCAGGTGCCGCATGCGAAGGCGCTTGCGGATGGATGCGCTGGATGGGATCGATGGGATGGATGGGATGCTCACCGCGATAATCTCCGAGAATAGGCGGATCGTGATTTCCGCTATTTTGCTTATCGCGAATTCTCGCACGGCGCGCACGGCGACAAGCACGGAGTGCCGCGTCAGGCAGTTGMCGCACCGCCTGCCTGCGGCGGCGCCTGCCCAAGCCCCACTTCCAGGCAATTTCGCTTCATTTCTGCGCATTTAGCGTCAGATTCCAGGCTTGCAAAGGGTATTTAGGGCATACTGGCCAATTCCCTCCTATTGCGAAGCCGGCGTTCTGGCTTCCCCCCTCGATGCCCGGCTACCAAACCAAGCAAGAGCGCATCGCCGTGACGGGCGTCGCCGACCTGGTCATTCGCTCCTTGCTGGACAAGCAGCAGTACTCCGATCCCCTCGGCGAAGCCGAACGCATGGGCATTTCTTCCGCCATGTGGCCGCTGTTCGGGCTGCTGTGGCCGTCCGGCGCGCACCTGGCGGCGCGCATGGCGCTGCGGCCGGTGGACGCCACCGAGCGGGTGCTGGAAATCGGCTGCGGGCTGGGGCTGGCCAGCCTGGTGGGGCACCGCCGGGGTGCCGACGTGACCGCCAGCGACTGCCATCCGATGGCCGCCGCCTTCCTCGCGGAGAACGTACGCCTGAATGGCCTGGCGCCCATGAAGTACCGGCACGGGCACTGGAGCGCCGCGGAGCATGAGCATGATGCCCCTGCAGGTGCCAGCCTCGCCCCCGCCAACGTCCACGGCCATTTCGACCTGATCATCGGCAGCGACCTGCTCTACGAGCGCGATGCCAATGCCAACCTCGCCCACTTTATCGGGCGCCACGCCAGCCCCACGGTCGAGATCTGGATCATCGATCCCGACCGCGGCAACCGGCCCGCCTTCAACCGGCAGATGGCCGAGCAGGGTTTCACGATGCGCGAGGAAAAGCTCGACCGCGTGGCCGCACCCGGCATCGATGCCTACAAGGGCCGCCTGCTGGTCTACCGCTGGGCAGCGCCGATGCCGCCCGCGCCGCTGCTCGAAGCAGCACCCGTGGCAACGATCGCGGCCATCGCCCTACACTAGCTTCAACGCGTCGGCAGGCACATCGCATACCAGCATGTGCCCCGGCGCATGGGTGATGCACAGCGGCGGACGCGCCATCATGGCCGCCGCCTGCGGCGTCACCCCGCACCCCCAGAACACCGGAACCTCCCCGGCCAGGATCGCGGTCGGCTCGCCTTCGTCCGGGCGGTCGATGTCCGCGATGCCGATCGCGGCGGGGTCGCCCATGTGAACCGGCGCCCCGTGCGCTCCCGGCAACCGGGCGCACACGGCCGAGGCGATGGCCGCCTGTTCCGGCGTGTAGGGCCGCATCGACACCACCATCGGCCCATGGAAGGCGCCGACGCGCGTGGTCTGGATGCTGGTGCGGTACATCGGCACGATCTTGCCTTCGTCCACGTGCCGCACGCGCAAGCCGGCGCGCTCCAGCGCGTCCTCGAACGACAGCGAGCAACCCAGCACAAAGCCCACGAAATCGTCCTGCCAGAGCGCGCTGATATCGTCGCGCTCCTCCACCAGTTCGCCATGGCGCCACACGCGGTAGCGTGGCACGTCGGTGCGCAGGTCGATGTCGCCGCCCAGCATCGGCACCGCCGGGCTGCCCGCTTCGGCCATGCCGATCAGCGGGCATGGCACCGGGTTGGCCCGGCAGTACTCGAGGAAATCCCCGGCCCAGGCCTTGGGCAGGATCATCAGGTTGCCCTGCGCATGGCCGGGCGCCATGCCGCTGGTATTGCCGTTGTACCGGCCACTGCGGATGCCGGCGCGGGCGCCAGCCGGCGTGGCGGCCCAGCCGGGGGCAAGCCCGGCGGCGGCGTGGATACCTGCTTCCATCTCCATGCTCCGGTTGCGGTCCGTCATCAGTCGAGGGCCTGGCGGGCGGTTTCCCTCACGCCCAGCAGGGCCAGCAGGCTGACTGCCGCGCCGCCCATGAGCAGGTAGGCCGGGCTGAGCAGGTTGCCGGTGCTGCCGATCAGCGCGGTGGCCACATACGGCGTGAGCCCGCCGCCGAGGATGGCGCCGATGTTGAAGCTGAACGCCATGCCGGTGTAGCGCACGCGGGTCGGGAACTGCTCGGCATAGGTCGGGTAGCCGACGGACTGCACGATGGGCATGGGCAGCGCCACCACCATCATGGCGAGGAAGGCCAGGCCGATGCTGTGGTTGTCCATCAGCATCATCATCGGCAATACCAGCACCATGTAGGCACAAAAGCCGATGGCAAGCACCTTGCGCCGGCCGAGCCGGTCGGACAGCCCGCCCCACAGCGGCATCAGCATGGCCATGGTCAGGCTGACGAACGCCATGATCCAGTACACCGTTGCCTTGTCGTACTTGAGATAGGTGGTCATGTAGATGTTCATGAACACCAGCCCCACCCAGTAGCCCACGTTCTGGCCGAAGGACAGCAGCACCACCTTGACCACGGCGGGCATGTGCGCGGTGAAGACTTCCTTGAGCGGCGCCTTGGGCGGCTCGCTGTGTTCCTGGAACTGCTTGAAGGCCACGGACTCTTCCACGCGCTTGCGCACCATCGACGAGATCACCACCATCGGGATCGCCATCAGGAACGGAATGCGCCAGCCCCACGCCTGCATCTGCGCGGGCTCCAGCAAGCCGGTGGTGATGCCGCACACGGTCGCGGCCAGCGCGCCGCCCACGGCCACGCCCACCGGCGTGAAAGCGCCGTAGAAGCCGCGCTTGCCCTTGGGCGCGGACTCGGCCACATAGGCAGCCGCGCCGGTGACTTCGCCACCGGCAAAGAAGCCTTGCGCCAGGCGAATGGCCAACAACAGCAGCGGCGCCACGATGCCCGCGCTGGCGGCCACCGGCAGCAGGCCGATGATGCCGGTGGCAATGCCCATGCCGATCACGGTAACCAGCAGCACGGCACGGCGGCCAACGCGGTCGCCCAGGCGCCCAAGCACGATGCCGCCGATCGGGCGCATCAGGAAAGCGCTGCCGAACACGGCCAGGATGGCCAGCAGCGAAGCCGTGGCGCTGTCGCTAGGAAAGAACAGCGGGCCAATGGTAGAGGCCATATAGCCATACACGCCGAACTCGTAGTACTCGATGGCGGTACCGGCCGCGGCGGCCATGGCGGCTTTGCGGGCGACGGCGTTGCCGGTTGCCGGCGCCGTGGCAGGGGCGGATGCCGGCGCCGCGTCGGGCATCGGCAGGGATGAGGTGGGGGCGTTGGACATGTTGTCAGTTTCCAGGATGCAACGGGGTAGAAAATCCAGTCCAGGCGTGGTGAAACCCCTGGATGAACCAGCGCTGAAGCACGAACACCTGCCGCGATGGCCGTCCTGTGCCTGAAACTTCCTGGTGCACAGGCCGGGCTCGCGTCTTGTTTTTATTTCCGGAGAGCTAACCACCTGCCGGGAATCGCGGGCCTTTAAAGCCACCGGGATTCATGCCTCATCGATTACACCGGATACTTTGCAACAAGCATGCCAGCGTCTATTTCGTTAAAAACACGGAATTCCGGGCGTTACGATTCCTGACTAAAAAAAGCCATCTGATTCGGGGATTTAATGCGCCCCGCCGCACCACAACAATGAACCTGCTGTCCCGCCTGGGGCGGCGAACGCACCGAAACCGGTATCGTCCGCAGCCAGCTGGTGATTTATTTCCAAATCCACGGGATCATTGAGAAAACAGCCAGGCCGTGTGGCCCGGCCGACACCACCAGATCAATGTCAGCGGCGAATTTACAGCTATATCAACAGCGCGTTTCAGGCAGCAGGAATAAAGCTGCCCAATACCTGGCCTTCTTCCACCATGTCACCTTCGGCCACGCAATACGATTCGATATAACCCGCCGATCCGGCCTCAATCGGTATTTCCATTTTCATGGATTCGATAATCAGCAGCGTGGCATCCTTTACCTGCATCTCGCCGGGCTGCGCCACGAGTTTCCAGAGGGTGCCGGCCGTGTCTGCCACGATGGATATGGGGGATTTTGTGTGGGGCATATTCTGTTTGTCCGTAGCTATCGTGATTGCGGTGCGCGCACCGTGATGCCCTCCGCCTCCAGCGCGGCGCGGATGCGGCGGGCAAACCCGGCCGCGCCCGGCTGGTCGCCGTGGATGCAGAGCGTGTCCGCCCGGACCGGCACGTCCACGCCGCCCAGCGAGCGCACCACACCGTCGCGCACCATGCGCAATACCTGCGCGATGGATGCCTCCACATCGGTGATCATGGCGGCGGGATGGCTGCGGGGGGTCAGCGAGCCATCGTCCTGATACGTGCGGTCGGCAAACACTTCCTGCGCCACCGCGAGTCCGGCCTCGCGCGCGGCCATGACCAGCGCGGAGCCGGCCAGGCCGTAGAACACCAGCGACGGATCCACATCGCGCACCGCCTCGCACAGCGCGCGCGCCATGACGCCATCGCGCGCGGCCTGGTTGTACAGCGCGCCGTGCGGCTTCACATGCGCGAGCCGGCTGCCGGCCGCGGCGGCAAACGCCTGCAGGGCGCCAACCTGGCAGACCGTGATGTTGTAGATCTCCTCGCGGCCAAGCTGCATGGCGCGCCGGCCAAAGCCCTGCAGATCCGGAAAACCCGGATGCGCGCCGAGCGAGACGCCGAGCGCGGTGGCGGCGCGCACGGTGGCTGCCATGGTCTGCGCATCGCCCGCGTGAAAACYGCAGGCAATATTGGCGGAGGTGACATGCGGCAACACAGCCGCATCGTCGCCAAGGCGGTAGATGCCGAAGCTCTCGCCCATATCACTGTTGAAATCGATCTCAGCCATGCGCGTGCTCCCCTGCCGTTGCCGTATCCATGGCTTCGAATACCGCGTCCTGCAGCATGGCAAGGCGCTGGGCTTCCTGCAGATCGATCAAGGCAAAGCGCACCGCCTCGCCCGGCATCTTCTGCGCCAGGCGCGGCAGGTCCACCGCGCACACATGGGCAATCTTGGGATAACCGCCGGTGGTCTGGCGGTCCGCCATCAGCACGATGGGCTGGCCATCGGGCGGCACCTGGATCGTGCCGAAGGCCACGGCCTCGGACAGCATCTCGGCAGGCGCGGCCAGCGCGAGCGGCGTGCCTTCCAGGCGATAGCCCATGCGGTCCGATTGCGCGCCAATGCGAAACGGCTCGCTGACCAGCGCATGCCTGGCCGCATCCGAGAAACGCGCCCATTCGCGCCCGGCGACGACGCGCACGGGCTGATCGGGCGCGGTGAGGACATCGGCCGGAAACGCCGGAAACGCCGGGAAAGCGGCATCGCGGACCGGTGCGGCCACGCCGCCGCGCAAGGCAATGCGGTCGCCCTTGCGCAACGGCTTGCCGGCCGCGCCGCCATAGCCGCCGCGCACAAAGGTGCTACAACTGCCCATGACCGGCGTCAGCGCAAAGCCGCCCTGCGCCGCAAGGTAAGCACGCAAGCCGCCCCGGCGCTTGCCGAAGGCCAGCACCGCGCCTGCGGCGACGGGCACCGCACGGTTCACCGGCACCGGCGCGCCGTCGAGCGTGGCATCCAGGTCCGCACCGCACACGGCGATCACGGCCGGCACATGGAACAGCAGCGTGGGGCCCATCAGCGTGATCTCCAGCGTGGCTTCTGCCGCGGCGTTGCCGGCCAGTGCGTTCGCCAGCCGGTGGGCGCGCTCGTCCATGGCGCCGTTGGCCGGCACGCCGAGTTGCTGGTAGCCGTTGCGGCCGAGATCCTGGAAGGTGCTCAACGCACCAGGCTTGATGACTTCAATGCTCATGGCTGCACACCCGCGTCCGCCTGCATGGATTCGAATACCTCGGAAGAGATCGGCACGAAGCGCACACGATCGCCGGCGGCCAGCAGGCACGGCGACGCGCGATGCGGGTCAAACAGCGCCACGGGCGTACGTCCGATCAGGTTCCAGCCGCCCGGCAAGGTCATGGGATAGATCACGGTCTGCCGATTGGCCAGGCCAACCGAGCCCGCCGCCACCGCGGTACGCGGCGTGCCGCGGCGCGGCGGCGAAAGGCGCGCGTCGAAGCGGCCCACATAGGGATGCCCCGGCGCGAAGCCCAGCATCAGCACATCGACCGGCTCGGCGCTATGCAGCGCGATGACCTGCTCGGGCGACAGGCCACAGGTAGCTGCCACATCGTCCAGGTCGGGACCATGTTCGCCGCCATAGCAGACGGGAATATCGATCACCAGCGGCGCGCCCGCGCTTGACGAAAGCCCTTCGCGCAGGAGTTCGCCGACCATGGCCGAGAGCGCCTCGAACGGAGCGCTGGTACCCGTCGCGCGGGCCACGGCAATCGGCTTGTAGTGCACGCCCACGGTGGTCAGGGCGGGCACGATGTCGGTCACGCCGGGCAGGGCAGCGGCGGCGATCCGCGCCGCTGCCGCGCACGCTTGGCGGTTGATGGCAATATCCGCCGCCGTGCCGAACTCCACAATCAGGCAGCGATCGCCGGACGGCGCGATCCGCCAGGACGTTTGCGCGGCCGGCGCGGCGTGTTCCATGTCCTGCGCGATCATGCCCGCACCTCCACGGCAGATGGCGCGGGCACAGCCACCGGCGCGGCGGACTCGCCCACCAGCGCCACCAGCTCGCGCTCCACAAAACCGGTATCGACGCGGCCGGCACGGAAGTCCGCATGGTCCAGCACGCAGCCAAGGAACGCGGCGTTGTGCCGGATGCCTTCGATCACGGTTGCGCCGAGCGCCGCCTGCATGGTGGCGATGGCGGCTTCGCGATCGGTGCCATAGGCAATCAGCTTGGCGATCATCGGATCGTAGAACGGCGTGATGGCATCGCCCTCGCGCACGCCGGTGTCCACGCGCAGCCCGGCCATGCCTGCCGGCAGGCAAAAGCGCGCCAGCTTGCCCGGCGATGGCATGAAATGGCGCGCCGGGTTCTCGGCATACAGCCGGCACTCGATGGCCGCGCCGGCGCGCCGGATATCCTGCTGCGCGCTGGGTGCGAGCGTGCCGGCGGCGAGCCGGATCTGCGCCTGCACCAGGTCCCAGCCGGTGATGGCCTCGGTCACGCCATGTTCCACCTGGATGCGCGTGTTCATCTCCAGGAAGAAGAACTCGCCGCTGTCCGCGTCGAGGATGAACTCGACCGTGCCCGCGCCGCTGTAGCGCTGGTGCGTGGCCAGCGCCACCGCAGCCGCGCTCATGCCGGCCAGCACGGCAGCCGGCACATTGGGCGCCGGGCTTTCTTCAATGATCTTCTGGAAGCGGCGCTGCACCGAGCATTCGCGCTCGAACAGGTGCACCGCCGTGCCGTCACCGAAGCCAAACACCTGCACCTCGATATGCCGGGCGCGCGGCACGTAGCGCTCCAGGTAGATGCTGGCGTCGCCAAAGGCCTTCAGGGCCAGCGCCTGGGTGGACGCCACCGTGGCCGCCAGCGTGTCTGGCCCATCGACGCGCTTCATGCCGATACCGCCACCGCCGCCGGCAGCTTTGACCAGCACGGGATAGCCAACGCGCCGGGCCTCGGCGTGCAAGCGCGACAGGTCTTCGGGCAGGAAGCGGATACTGCCGGGCAGCACCGGCACGCCGCACGCGGCGGCAATATCGCGGGCGCGGTTCTTGTCGCCCATGTTCTCGATCGACTCGACGGACGGGCCGATCCACTGCATGCCTAGCGCTTGCGCCGCACGGGCAAACGCGGTGTTCTCGGAGAGGAAGCCATAGCCGGGGTGCACGCCGTCGGCGCCGTGCGCCGTGCCCGCGGCGAGCACCGCTTCCACGTTCAGGTAGCTCTGCGCCGCCGGCGCCGGACCTACCGCAACGGCAATGTCGGCCATCTGGCAGTGCAACGCGCCGGCATCGGCGGCGGAATGCACGGCTACGGTTTCCATGCCGAGCGCCTGCGCGGCGCGGATGATGCGGCAGGCGATCTCGCCACGGTTGGCAACCAGGATTCTTCGCATATCGACTAACTCTTGCAGCTACTGCGTGGGGGCGATGCACGCGGGGCGGGCAAGCCCTGCCCCGCGTGCGGCAGCCGGCCTTGTGGCCGGTCTCACTCTGGTCTGACGCGGATCCGACGTTGGTGTTACTTGGCGAACAGCGAAGCGATATTGGCAAAGGCCTTGAGCTCCAGCGCGTTGCCCGACGGGTCGAGGAAGAACATCGTGGCCTGCTCGCCTACCTCGCCCTTGAAACGGATATGCGGCTCGATGATGAACGACAGGTTGGCGGCCTTGAGCCTGTCGGCGGCGACATGCCACTGGTCCATCGGCAGCACCACGCCAAAGTGGCGCACCGGCACGGCATCGCCATCGACGGCGCTGGTGTGGCGGTGGCCCGCTTCTTCCGGCGCCAGGTGGGCCACGATCTGGTGGCCATAGAAGTTGAAGTCCACCCAGTCCGGCGCGCTGCGCCCTTCGGGGCAGCCCAGCAGGTCGCCGTAGAACTCGCGCGCGGCGGCGATGCTGTGGACGGGGAAGGCAAGGTGGAACGGGGCGAGGACGGGAGTGATTTCGCTCATGGCGCTTGGGGATCGAAGTGTTGTGGGGGTCGGGTCTTGGCGCGCCGCCGGCAACGTTCCGGCCGGTGCACCAATGAGGGAAAGTCTAGGCATGGCAACCAATTAAAAAAAGCGATATATTTTTGACCTTAGCTACACGAAAATTGATGAAACGATCATGCTGCGCGAATTCAAGACCTTTATCGCCGTAGCCCGGCACGGCACTTTCGCCAGCGCGGGCGCGCGCATCGGGCTGACCCAGTCGGCTGTCAGCGCGCAGATCCACCGGCTGGAGCAAGAGCTTGGCTTCGCCCTGTTCGACCGCACGGGCCGCTCGGCGCGGCTAAACGCCGCCGGCCGGGAAACCCTGGCGCTGGCGGAGGAACTGATGGCGCTCTATGCCCGCATTGGCGAGCACGGCGGCGCCACGGAGCGCAGCGGCATGGTGCGGGTGGGCTCGATCGCCTCGGCACAGGTGTCGTTCCTGATCGACGCCATGGCCGCCTTCCGCGCCGAGCTGCCCGGCTGCAGGATCCGCGTTGTGCCGGGCGTGTCCCTGAACCTGCTTGGCCAGGTGGATGCGGGCGAGATCGATATCGCGGTGATGATCCGGCCGCCCTTTGCGCTGCCGTCGGAGCTGGAGTGGCGCACGCTGGTGATGGAGCCGTTCGTGCTGCTGGCGCCGGCCGCCATGGCAGGCCAGGCTTGGAGCGACGCGCTGGAATCCGCGCCCTTTATCCGCTATGACCGCAGCTCGTTCGGTGGCCGGCTGGTCGACCAGTTCCTGCGGCAGTCGCGGCTGGCGGTACAGGACGCCATCGAGCTGGACGAGCTGCAGGGCATCGTGCAACTGGTGGCGCGCGGCCTTGGCGTGGCGCTGATTCCGCAAACGGCGGCGCAAGGCCCTTGGCCACTCGGCGTGACTGCCCTGCCGCTTGGCGACAATACCTTTCACCGCGAGATCGGCCTGGTGGAGCGGCCGCGCCATAGCCGCCAGCCGGTGGCAAGCCGGCTCGCCGAGTACATCAGCGAGGCGGCGTCGGGCTGCAAGGTGTAGGCAGGCGCACATTCCGCCCGCCGCCGCCTTGCACGACGTCGCCACCGTCCAGCGCGCCCCGCGGCTGCCTGACACGCGAGGCGCAAGGTTGTCCCCTCGTTAGGGGGATATGGGTTGCACCCGCATCCCGGCGTAATCTCTGCTCATGATTGGCACGCTGAATCCATGCGACGCGGCATGACGATATCCCGCGCGGGTCATGCAGGCTTGCCTTATAAAAACAGAGAGGTCTCAGGGAATGCATAACGATAGCGACGCAAAGTCGCGTAGCGCCAATCGGGTCAATGCGCGCAACGGCGGTGGATTCACCGCCAGATCCATCCGGCCGCAAGTGCGTGAGATGGTGATGGAGGTGTCCGCGCGCCTCTGCGTCGTCCTGTTGCTGAGCCTGTTCGCCTATAGCGCGTACGCGCAGTGGCGCCTGGCGCCCGAGCGCATCACCTTGCTGCTGCTCGTGGTTGCCACGGTGCTGACCGTAGGCTTGTCGCTGTTCTCGCGGATCCCCGAAAAGCGCGACATGCGTCCCTTGAGCTTCGTGATGTCGATAGGCGGCAGCTTCTACTATCTCGGGATCGAGCTCGACCCCGGCGTTCGCCTTGTCCCCGAAACAGTCGGCGCCACGCTGGAAATCACCGGCATCCTGTTCCAGCTATTCGCCAAGCTCTCGCTGCGCGGCTCCTTCGGCATCCTGCCCGCCAATCGCGGCGTGGTATCGCGCGGCGCGTACCGGCTCGTGCGCCACCCCATCTATCTCAGCTACCTGGTGACAGACCTTGGCTTCCTGCTGGCCAACTTCGGCTGGCGCAATGCACTGCTCTACGGCGGCCTTTATGCGTTGCAAACGGGCCGGATGTTCAGGGAAGAACAACTACTGGGCCAGGATCCCGCCTATCGCGCGTATCAGGCCAATGTGCGATATCGCGTCATTCCCGGCGTGTTTTAAAAGGTGGCAGGGATTACCCGGCTCACCACCTTGAATTGGGAAAATTCTAATATCAGATCCGGAAATATCTAAATTCCCGAACACAGGAAAGCCGACGATGATCATAGCCAAGGATCTGGGGGATCGATTGCTCCCCGATTCCTGCAAATGCCCACCGATCGCGGACATCCGCCGGACCGGCGGGCCTCACCATCGAAGTACTCAAGGAGACACTAATGATTGCACGGCTAGTATCAACAACCAGCCTGGCGCTGCTCGCCTTTTTCGCGGCCGGCAGCGTCGGCGCGCAACAGCAGCCGATGAATGCAAAGGAAGCCAAGACAAAATTCGCGGAGAAATTCGCTGCTGCCGATACCAATCACGACGGCAAGCTGACGAAAGAGGAAGCGCAGGCGGGCATGCCCGAGGTCTACAAGAACTTCGACGCGATCGACGCCAGGAAGAAGGGCGAGATCACGCAGAAGCAGATTGGCGCGTACTGGGCGGCCAAGTCCAAACAGCGCGCTGCGGCGCAAAACCCGGGAAGCCTGAACTGAGTTGACGGCCCTGGCCCTCAAGGCAGGATCAGGGCGAGTTCCCCGGCGAGCTGGCCAGAACCAGGCCAGTGCCGGGGAGCTTTAATCCATATCCAAATATCCAATGATGGATGGTCCCTGGCTATATTCCAGTCAGGTCAGGAGGTTGAAGGCGAACCCTAGCGCAATCGCGCCGCCTAGCGCTTCCACTGCCGCCAGCGCGAGAAGGTTTTTCAAAACGAATGCATCGTCCTGCTTGGTCACCATGGTGTTGTCTCCTGAAGTAGGAATCCACGGCTGATCATTTGTGGAAAGCACGGCAGCCTCTGTTCCACACGCCAGCCACGTCTCAACTCGCTTTCAGTAGACCGCAACGCAGCGTCGGCGAAAAGCTGGCATAAACCCCTATTCAGGCCAGCGGGCCGGGACCGCGCGCGCAGTCAACGCACTTTCCCAAGCCCTTCCCGCTCCGCTTACTGCAGCACGAAGCCCTGCTCCCGCACCGCTTGCGAATCCAGCCCGATCTGGACCTTGAATTCCCCCGGCTCGGCKGCGTATTCAAGTTTGGCATTGAAGAACTTCAGCTTGTCCTCATCGAGGGCAAAACGCACCACGCGCTCCTCGCCGGCCTTGAGCATGAGCTTGTGGAAGTCCTTCAGCTCCTTCACCGGCCGCACCACGGAGGCGGCAACGTCCTGGATATAGAGCTGGACCACGGTTTCGCCATCGCGCTGCCCGGTGTTCTTCACCGTCACGCTCGCCTCGATGCGGCCACCGCGCGGCATGGTGGGGCTCGACAGCGTGATGCCGGACACGCTGAAGTCCGTATAGCTCAGTCCGTAGCCGAACGGGTACAGCGGGCCGGACGCTTCCTCGAAGTATTGCGAGGTGTAGTTTGGCGGCTGGCCCGGCACGAACGGGCGCCCGATACGCAGCTGGTTGTAGTAGGTGGGGATCTGCCCGAGCGAGCGCGGGAAGGAAATGGGCAGCTTGCCCGAAGGGTTGTAGTCGCCGAACAGCACGTCGGCAATGGCATGGCCGCCTTCGGTCCCGGCGTACCAGGTCTCGAGCAGGGCATCCGCGTTGTCCTTGACCCAGTTGATGGTGAGCGGGCGGCCGTTCATCAGCACCACCACCATGGGCTTGCCGGTGGTCTTGAGCGCCTTGAGCAGCGTCTCCTGGCTGCCCGGCAGCGACAAGGCGGTACGACTCGAGGCTTCGTGCGACATGCCGCGCGACTCGCCCACGGCCACCACGATCACGTCGGCGCCGCGCGCCGCCGCCACGGCTTCTGCAATCATGTCCCCCGGGGCACGCTTGTCCTGGACAATCTCGGGCTTGTCCCAGTTCATGAAGTTCAGGTACCCGACCACGCCAGCGTCGTCGGTCACGTTCGCGCCGCGGGCATAGGCCACGCGGCCCTTGTCGCCGAGCGCGTCGCGCACGCCTTGGAGCAGCGTCACCGTCTGGGCGGACTTGCCGGCGGCGGACCAGCTCCCCATGGTGTCGATGGGCGCGTCGGCCAGCGGCCCGACGACCGCGACCGTGCCGGCCTTCTTCAGCGGCAGGGTGCGCTCGCGGTTCTCGAGCAGCACCAGCGACTTGCGCGCCGCGGCGCGTGCGGCCTCCCGATGCAGGCGGCTCTGCGCGTCGACGTCGGCCGGGTCCTGCTCGGCGGCGCCGATGCGCTTGAAGGGTTCCTGGAACAGTCCCAGGTCGTACTTGGCGCCCAGTATCTCGCGCACCGCGTCGTCAATGACGCGCATGGGCACTTCGCCGGACTGCACCAGTTCGGGCAGGTGATCCCGGTAGGCGGAGTCGTGCATGCTCATGTCGACGCCGGCCAGGATGGCGAGCTTGGCGGACTCGCGCGCATCCTTGGCCACGCCATGCTTGGTCAGCTCGTCGATGGCCCCGTGGTCGCTCACCGTGATGCCCTTGAAGCCCCAGGTCTTGCGCAGCAGGTCACGCAACAGCCATGTGTTGGACGTGGCCGGCACGCCGTTGATCGAGTTCAGCGCGATCATGACGCCGCCGGCACCGGCATCGATGCCGGCGCGGTACGGCGGCAGGTAGTCCTGGTACATGCGCAGCGGGCTCATGTCGACCGTGTTGTAGTCGCGCCCGCCTTCCACCGCGCCGTACAGCGCGAAGTGCTTKACCACCGCCATCACGCTATCTGCGTTGGCCAGGGAGGTGCCCTGAAAGCCCCTGACGCTGGCCTGCGCGCACAGCGAGACCAGGTACGGATCCTCGCCAAACCMTTCCGACGTGCGCCCCCAGCGCGGATCGCGCGAGATGTCGACCATCGGCGCGAAGGTCATGTCAAGGCCATCCGCGCTGGCTTCGATGGCCGAGACGCGCGCGCTCTGCGCCACCGTTTCCATGTCCCAGCTCGATGCCAGGCCCAGGCTGATCGGGAAGATGGTGCGGTGCCCGTGCACCACGTCGTAGGCGAAGAAGATGGGGATCTTCAGGCGGCTGCGCTCCACCGCCGCCTGCTGCATCGGCCGGTTGTCCTTGCGCGTTACCGAGTTGAACGTACCGCCTACCCGGCCCGCCGCGATCTCCTTGAGCAACTGGGGCTGGGGCATGTCCTCGCCGATGCTGATCAGCCGCAGCTGCCCGATCTTCTCTTCCAGCGTCATCCGTCCGATGAGATCGGCGACGAAGGCATTCTTGCCGCCGGCGGCAGCCGGCGCGGTGCCGGCAAGAACCGGCGAACAAACCAGGCTGGCCGACAGGGCCAGCAAACAGAGCATTCTCATCTGAGTGTTATCCAGGTGGCGCGACAAGGTAGCTGCCCCGCGGGTGGTGCGCGTTTCCTGCCTGACAGGCACGCGAAGCGAAATACGCTATCGTTTATCTTTCTGCGCTGTGAGCACAGTTTACCGCCACTACACTATCTGCTGCCGCCGCATGTGACGCGGCAGCCTTGCTTAACCTGTTCTTCTGGAGAGATTCGTGGTTCTTGCCGTCATCGCCGCGTCGTTTCGTAACAAGATGCAAATCGCCTTGCCAACGCTGCTAGCCGCAGGGGCGCTGCTGGCGGGCAGCCAGGCCAGCGCGTTCTCCCTGGACGACGTGGTGCCCCGCGCCAGGACCCTGGCCGACAAGCCCTATGCCGCGCCGGTCAGCAACCTGCCTCCGGTATTCAGCCAGATGCAGTTTGCCGACTACATCAAGATCCAGCCCCAGCGCGATAACCTGGAGTGGAAGGACCAGGGCACGCCGTTCCGCCTGGGCTTCTACCACCAGGGCATGCAGTTCGGCAGCCCGGTGCGCATCAACGAGATCGTGGGCGGCGCGGTCCATGAGATCAAGTACGACCCTGCGCGCTTCGACTTCGGCGACCTGAAGCTGGACAAGTCCGCGACCAGCAAGCTCGGCTATGCCGGCTTCCGGGTGCTCTACCCGATCAACCGGGCCGACAAGCTCGACGAGATCATGAGCGTGCTGGGCGCCAGCTACTTCAGGGTCATCGGCAAGAACCAGGTCTATGGCCTGTCCAGCCGCGGCCTGGCCATCGATACCGGGCTGCCCGTCGCAGAGGAATTTCCGGCCTTCCGCGAGTTCTGGATCGAGCGGCCCGACCCACAGGACAAGCACCTGGTGTTCTATGCGCTGCTCGATTCCCAGCGTGCCACCGGCGCCTACCGCTTCGATCTCTACCCCGGCGAGGACTCGGTCCTCAAGGTGCAGGCGCGTATTTTCCTGCGCGGCCCCGTTGCCAAGCTCGGCGTGGCCCCACTGACCAGCATGTTCCTGTTCGGGCCGAACCAGCAGCGCGACCAGTACAACTTCCGCCCAGCCCTGCACGATTCCAACGGCCTTGCCATCCATACCGGCAGCGGCGAATGGCTGTGGCGCCCGCTGAACAATCCGCGCAACCTCGCCATCAGCACCTTCCAGGTCACCAATCCCAGGGGCTTCGGCCTGCTCCAGCGGGGCCGGGAGTTTTCCTCGTATGAAGACCTGAAGGACCGTTATGACCTGCGGCCAAGCGCCTGGATCGAACCCCAGGGCGACTGGGGCAAGGGCAAGGTCGAGCTGGTGGAAATCCCCACGCCTGACGAGACCAACGACAACATCGTCGCCTTCTGGACGCCGGACCGTTTGCCGCCCAAGGGCCAGCCCCTGAAGGCGGACTACACGATGCACTGGACCCTTGACGAGCGCGCCCTGATGGACAAGAACCTGGCTTCGGTCAAGCAGACGCTGCGCTCCGCGGGAGAAATCACACAGGCCAACCTGATCCGCCACCTGGATGGCAGCACCGGCATCGTGGTCGATTTCGAAGGCCCCGTGCTGGCGAGCCTCCCCCCCGGTACGCAGGTAGGCGCGCAGGTCAGCGTAAGCAGCAACGCCGAGATCATCGACAGGGTGGTGGAACCCAATCCCGTCATCAAGGGCTGGCGGCTGAACCTGCGGATCAAGGTCAAGGATCCGAAGCAGGTGGTGGAAATGCGCGCGGCGCTGGTGTCCGGCGACAAGACGCTGAGCGAGACGTGGAGCTACCAGATGCCGCCGTATTCGGTCGGCGGCAAATAACACGGCCTAATACGGGCAATACGAAATACGACCGCCCGTTGCGCCGTGCCGCCCCCCGTCTTGCGCCTGGCGTCCCGGCTCAGGCGAGCGCGCCGCGGGTCGCCGGCAACACGGCCTGGACCGACGTGGCAAAGCGCTCGACGATGCGGTCGATGTCCTGCGCCGAGCAGATGAACGGCGGCGCAAAGAGCACGTGGTCGCCCCGCACGCCATCCACGGTGCCGCCCATCGGATAGATCAGCAGCCCATTTTGCATGGCGGTGGACTTGAGCCGGGCATGCATCTTCAGGGCCGGGTCCAGCGTCGCCTTGGTCTCGCGGTCGGCCACGAACTCCACGCCGACAAAGAGGCCGCGGCCGCGGATATCGCCAACGTTGGGGTGGCCGCCCAGCGTTTCGCGCAGCCGGGCGCGGAGCTGCTCGCCGCGCGCCAGCACATTTTCCAGCAGACGGTCCCCGGTGATGGTGCGCTGCACGGCMAGTGCMGCCGCGCAAGCCGTGGCATGGCCGATATACGTGTGCCCATGCTGGAAGAAGCCGCTGCCACCCACCACCGCGTCGTAGATGCGGCTACTCGATATCATCGCGCCGATCGGCTGATAGCCCGCGGCCAGGCCCTTGGCGATGGTCACGATATCGGGCACCACGCCATCTTCCTCGCACGCGAACAGGTAGCCGGTGCGGCCCATGCCGGACATGATTTCGTCGAGGATCAGCAGCACGCCGTACTTGTCGCAGACGGCGCGGATGCGCCTGAGATAGTCCGCCACCGGCGGCACCGCGCCGGCGGTCGCGCCCACCACCGTCTCCGCCACAAACGCGGCGACGCTCTGCGGGCCGAGCTCGAGGATCTTGGCTTCGAGCTCGTCGGCCAGGCGCTGCGCGTACTGCTGGTCGGTCTCGCCCGCTACCTGGTCGCGATAGGCGTAGCACGGCGCCACATGGTGCGCCGGCACCAGCAGGGGCAAGAACGGCTCGCGGCGCCATGCATTGCCGCCAATGGCCAGCGCCCCCAGCGTGTTGCCGTGGTAGCTCTGGCGGCGCGCGATGAAGTGGCGGCGCTGCGTTTGCCCGATCTCCACGAAATACTGCCGCGCCAGCTTCAACGCGGCCTCGACCGCCTCCGAGCCGCCCGAGACAAAGTAGACGTGGTTCAGATCGCCGGGCGCCGCTTGCGCCAAGGTGCGGGCCAGTTCTTCCGACACTTCGGTGGTGAAGAACGACGTATGCGCGTAAGCGAGCGAGTCAACCTGCTGCTTGATCGCCTCGATCACACGGGGATGCCCGTGGCCCAGGCAGGACACCGCGGCCCCGCCTGAAGCGTCGATATAGTGCTTGCCATTGCTGTCGATGAGTTCGATGCCCTTGCCGGCGACTGCCACGGCAAGCGTCTGGCGGGGATTGCGGTGGAATACGTGGGTCATGATGTTTGGTGTGGAAACTGAATATCGAATTGGGGGCATGGGCGGTGCGTGAGAGCCTGGCCTGCAATGCTGGCGGCCTCAATGGGTAATGCCGGCATGACTTCTCTGCCCTGCTTACCGTGATTCGATTTCCGCTGGTTTAACAACCTCCGCCCACCTCCTGGCCTCCCGGTCCGCAAAGCTGGACCGCGCCTGCGCAGCCTGGGGCTCCGAATTTCGCCTTCCATGCAGGATCGGGCAAAGAAGCGCTGCCGTCACCGGCGAAGTATAAGAAAGCCCGCCCGGTTATGCAACATTTGTTTCTTTGTAAATAAACGAGATTCACTCGATTCAATCTGCACCGCGATGCGCCGGAGGCACGTCCAGTGCGTCGTGTGACCAGTTGTGCAACAATCGTTACATCCGTCAATCAGGACACCGCCCATGCCTACCGAAGTCTCCATGCCGCCGCAGAGCCTGGATGAACTGCTTGTTCATCTCCGGGAGAACTTCGCCACACTCAGTACGCAGTTCCAGTACGCAGTTCCAG
>NZ_JBFTSF010000087.1:0-49289 GCF_056399905.1 Cupriavidus sp. 01L46 | reverse complement strand
GCGCGCTACCTGTTTTGTCTGGAGCTTGCATGGCTGACTTCCTATCGATTCCGTTCGCGGTTTTCTCCGCGCCGCCGTCCGGCGGCAATTCTGGTCCCACCTCCATAGATTCCCACTCAGGTTCGCCGCCGGCGTTCTGGATTTCCCTGCGCCACGTCACCGTGGCGCTGCCCGACGGGCGGGTGCTGCTGGACGACCTGAGCGACACCCTCCAGCCCCAGCGCATCGGCCTGGTTGGCCGCAACGGCACCGGCAAGAGCGTGCTGGCCAAGGTGCTGGCGGGCCTGGTCACACCGGATGCCGGGCGCATCGTCAGGCATGCCACCGTTGCCTATGTGCCGCAAGACGGCAGCTTGGCACCAGACGCGACGCTGGCGGACGTCGCGGGCCTGACGCCAGCTTTCGATGCGCTCGCCCGGGTGGAGCGGGGCGAGCCGGAGGGCACGGATTTCGACCTGCTGGAAGGGCGGTGGGACCTGCGCGACCAGCTGCGGCTGGCCTGCGAGGCGGCTGGCCTGGGGCATCTGGAACCGGAGCGGCTCGCCCGCAGCCTCAGCGGCGGCGAACTCACGCGCGTGGCGCTGGTGGGGGCCTTTCTTTCCAGGGCAGATGGACTGGTRCTCGATGAGCCCAGCAATCACCTCGACCTCGCCGCCCGGCAATGGCTGCGCGCTCAGTTGCGGCGATGGCGCGGTGGCCTCGTGGTGGTCAGCCACGACCGCGAATTGCTGGAAGACATGGACCACATTGCCGCGCTGAAGCCGGATGGCTTGCGCCACTACGGCGGCAGCTACACGCTGTATGCGGCGCAGCGCGACGCCGAAGCCACTGCCGCGCAAGCCGAGCTGGAGCACGCGCGTACCAGCCGCAACTCGGCCTTGCGCGACTTGCGGCGCCAGCATGATGCCCATCAGCGCCGTGCCGCGCGCAACGACCGCGCGGGCAAGATGGCCAACCTGCCCGGCATCTACCTCGGCCGGCTGAAGGACGGTGCGCAGGCGCATTCCGGCCGCGAGCAGCGGCGCCAGCAGGAAACCCGGGCGACGCTGGACGATGCCGTGCAGCAAGCCGCGCAGCGCATCGAGCCTGGCCCGCCGGTGGCGCTGATGCTGCCCGGCGCGGTGGTCGCCGCGGGCAAGCGCGTGGTGCACGTGCAAGACGCGATCCTGCCGTTTCCGGCCGGCTCAAAGCCGCTCAACCTGACGCTCTCGGGCCCGGTGCGCGTTGCCGTGACCGGTCCCAACGGCTGCGGCAAAACGACGTTGCTCAAATTGCTGGCCAGCGTCGAGAACCCGGTTTCCGGCACCTGTGCGGCAGGCATTCCCAAAGCCTGGCTCGATCAGCAGGCGGCGACCCTGCTGCCGCCGGCGATGTCCGTGCTGGAGCGGCTGCGCGAACTGGACAGCCCCTTGCCGGAGGGCGTGCTGCGCAGCCATTTGTCGTTGCTCGGGCTGGGCGCGGCGCTGGTGCGGCAGCCTTCCGGCGTATTGAGCGGGGGCGAGCGCCTGAAGGCAGCCCTTGCCTGCGCCTTATGGGCCGCGCAGCCCGCCCAAATGCTCTTGCTCGACGAGCCCACCAATCACCTCGACCTGGATTCGGTGCGCGCGCTGGAGCAGGCCTTGAGCGCCTATCCCGGCGCCATCCTGGTGGCGTCGCACGACCGGCGTTTCCTCGATGCGCTGGGGTTGACTCACATGCTGGCGTGGCAAGGCGGGGACTGGCAGCTGGCGGCTTGCCGGTAAGCCGCGCTGGCTGGCGTCACCCTTGCGTGTCGTCGGGCGTTTCATCGACCGAGCGCACCGCCGCGCGCCGCAGGGCGTCCAGCGCGGCGCTGACCGCGATACGGCCAAAGCCGTCGTCGCGCCAGTACATGGACACCGAGCCAAAGCCCGCCAGCCGCAGCGGCAGGATGCGCAGGGCGCCAAGGTGCTCCAGGCGCCGCGCGGTCCGGTGCGAGGCCACGCMAATCATATTGCTGTGGTTGAGCAAGGTCAGGTTGAGGATGACCGAGTTCGACTCCACGCAATCGGCCGGCATGCCCTGGCCAGCCGCGTTCAGCGCCGACTCCAGCGTGTTGCGGATGGGCGTGCCGCGTGGCCACACGATCCACCGGTACGCCTGCAGGTCGGCCCAGCCCGGTTCGGCCAGCTCAAACAGCGGATGCCGCGGGCGCGTGACGAAGTGGATCGGCTCCATGTAGAGCGCCTCGGCGCGCATCTGCCCGTCCTGCAGTTCCGGCGCGGAGCGGCCCACCACGATATCGACCTCGCCCCGGGCCAGCTGCGCCATCAGCAGGTTCATGGTGCTTTCCACCAGCCGGACATGGGCTTTCGGCAAGCGCTGCAAGAGCGAGGTGACGGCTAGCGGCACGGTATCGGCAGCCGACGCGCCGGAGGTGCCGATCACCACCAGGCCGCTGCCGCCTGCGCGCATCGCCTGCATGTCGTCGCGGGCGGTATCCAGGTGCGCCTCGATGCGCCTGGCATGGGCAATCATCGATTCGCCATAGGGCGTGGGACGCAGGCCGCGCGCATGGCGCTCGAACAGCGGCAGGCCGATGTCGTCTTCGAGTTCCTTGAGCCATTTCGATAAGGCGGGCTGCGTGGTGCTGAGCGCCGCGGCCGTCTGGCTCATGTTTCCGGTCTGCGCCAGGCTAAGCAGCATCTGCAGGTTGCGCAGCCGGAGCCGCTGGGTCCAATCCATCAGGGTATTCCCTTTGAGGTATATCCATATCCATATGGATAAGAGGAATTTGTCATTTTACAAGGTATATCTCCGGGCGTATAAATCTTCCATCGCACCCCGCAGCCCACAGCGGCTGCTCAGCGCCCCGACCGGGCGATGAAATCGGAGACAAGGCCATGCCAGATGCAAAGAAGAGCACCGACCGTTCTGCTTCAGACCGTTCAGCCTATTACAGCCGCATCGGCCGCAACCAGATGGCGCCCCTGTGGGAATCGCTGCACGCGCTGGTCCCGCGCGAGCCGCGCCCGCAAGCGCAGCCGGCGATCTGGAAATACGCCGAGATCCGCCCGCTGGTGATGCAGGCGGGCGAGGTCATCAGCGCGGAAGAAGCCGTGCGCCGCGTGCTGGTGCTGGAAAATCCCGGCCTGCCCGGCAAGTCCAGCATCACCTCCACGCTGTACGCCGGCTTGCAGCTGATCCTGCCCGGCGAGATTGCCCCCAGCCATCGCCATACCCAGTCCGCGCTGCGCTTTATCGTGGAAGGCCGTGGTGCCTGGACCGCCGTCAACGGCGAGCGCACCACCAYGCATCCGGGCGATTTCATCATCACGCCGTCGTGGACCTGGCATGACCACGGCAACCCGTCCGTGGCGCAGGGCGGCGAGCCGGTGGTTTGGCTCGACGGGCTGGATATCCCGCTGCTGCAGCACCTGGATGCCGGCTTTGCGGAGAACTACCCCGAAGCCTCGCAGCCGGTGCTGCGTCCCGAAGGTGACAGCTTTGCCCGCTTCGGCCACAACATGCTGCCGGTGCGCCACCGCGTCACCGATCCCACCTCGCCAATCTTCAGCTACCCCTATGCCCGCAGCCGCGAGGCGCTGGACCAGCTCTACCGCAACGGCGAGCTCGATGCCTGGGATGGCGTGAAGCTGCGCTATGTGAACCCGGCCACCGGCGGCTGGCCGATGCCGACCATGGCTACCTTCATGCAATACCTCCCCGCCGGTTTCCAGGGCAAAACGTATCGCAGCACCGACGCCACCGTCTACTCCGTGGTGGAAGGGCGCGGCACCGTGCGCATCGGCGAGGCGCAGTTCCAGTTCGAGCCGCGCGACACCTTCGTGGCGCCGTCCTGGCAGCCGGTGCAACTGGCTTCGGTCGAGGACACGGTGCTGTTCAGCTATTCCGACCGCCCGGTGCTGTCCGCGCTCAACCTGTTGCGCGAAGAGCGCACCTGATCCGGCCCGGTTCCTYGGCTGCTTTTGCTGCCCTTGCCGCTTTTGCTGCCTTTTCCCATTTCCTTGCTTCTTGCCTGAGGTCTTCCATGTCTTTCGTCATTACCCCTCCCGCCGCCGTGGCCCTGCCGGTCGTTGGCACCAGCGACCAGTTTCCCGTGCGCCGCGTCTACTGCGTGGGCCGCAACTACGCCGCGCATGCCCGCGAGATGGGCTTCGATCCGGACCGCGAGCCGCCGTTCTTCTTCTGCAAGCCGGCCGATGCCGTGATCCCGGTCGCCTACGGCGAGACCCTGACGCTGCCGTACCCGGCCCAGACCAGCAACTACCACTATGAATCCGAGCTGGTTGCCGCCATCGGCAAGGGCGGCTCGGATATTCCGCTGGAACAGGCGCTGGAGCACGTCTGGGGCTATGCCGTGGGCCTGGACATGACCCGCCGCGACCTGCAGATGAAGATGCGCGAGATGGGCCGCCCGTGGGAAATCGGCAAGGCCTTCGACGCCTCGGCGCCGATCGGCCCGATCCATCCGGCTAGCGATGTGGGGCATTTCGAGCAGGCCGCGATCTGGTTGACCGTCAACGGCGCCGACAAGCAGCGTAGCGACGTCACGCACCTGATCTGGTCGGTGGCCGAGACCGTGGCGGACCTGTCCAGGTACTTCCGCCTGGAACCGGGCGACCTGATCTACACCGGTACGCCGGAAGGCGTCGGGGCCGTCAAGCCGGGTGACCTGATGGTCGCCGGCGTGGAGCGCCTCGGCGAGCTGTCGGTACGCGTGGCCTGACGGCGTCGAGATTCCGGGATTTMGAGAAAGAGGGCTTCACCGTGCAGATCTATAGTTTCTTCAACAGCTCCACGTCGTACCGCGTGCGCATCGCGCTGGCGCTCAAGGGCCTGCCGTACGACTACCAGCCGGTCAATATCCGCGTGGGCGAGCATCGCGTCCCGGACTATGTGGCGGCCATCAACCCCTCGGCGGTGGTGCCGGCGCTGGTGGATGGTGACTTCCACCTGKGCCAGTCGATGGCGATCATCGACTACCTCGACGCCCGCCATCCCGAGCCACGGCTGATCCCGCAAGCGGCGGAGCTGCGCGCGCGGGTGCTGGAGCTGGCCAATGTGATTGCCTGCGATATCCATCCGGTCAACAACCTGCGCATCCTGCGCTACCTGCAGGACACGCTGGGCGTGACGCCGGAGCAAAAGGACGCCTGGTACCAGCATTGGGTGGACGAAGGGCTGGGCGCGGTGGAGCGGCTGCTGGCGCAGCACGGGCGCGGCCCGTGGTGTTTCGGCGACCAGCCCACGCTGGCCGACTGCTGCCTGGTGCCGCAGATCGCCAATGCGCAGCGCATGGGCTGCCGTACCGAACGCTTCGAGCGCGCCATGGCGGTCTACCGCCATGCCTGCGAGCACCCAGCCTTCCAGCAGGCAGAACCTCAGCGGCAGCCGGACTACACGGCGCGCTAACCAACGCTACAGGGCACCCCGGGGCCGGATGGCCACCGGGTGCGCACCCAAGGAGACGAACATGAACAACACGCGCAGCACGGACCGCAAGGTGATCGTGGTCGGCGGCGGCATCGGCGGCCTGGCCGCCGCACTGGCGCTCGCCCGGCAGGGCATCCGCGTTGAATTGCTGGAACAGGCGGCCCAGATCGGTGAAATCGGCGCCGGCATCCAGCTTGGTGCCAACGCCTTTGCCGCGCTGGATGCGTTGGGCGTGGGCGAAGCCGCGCGCAAGCGCTCCGTTTTCACCGACTACCTGGTGATGATGGACGCGATCGACGCCACCGAAGTCGCCAAGGTGGATGTCGGCGAGCGCTATCGCCAGCGCTTTGGCAACCCCTACGCGGTGATCCATCGCGCCGATATCCACCTGTCCATCCTGGAAGCCGTGCGGGATCACCCGCTGATTCAGTTCCGCACCGCCACCACGGTGTGCGCGCTGGAGCAGGACGAGCGCGGCGTGACGGTGATCGACCAACACGGCGAACGCCACCAGGGCGATGCCGTGATCGGCTGCGACGGCGTGAAATCCGCCGTGCGCCAGGCCTTGCTCGGTGACGAACCACGCGTGACCGGCCACGTCGTGTACCGCGCCGTGGTGGATGTGGCCGACATGCCGGCCGACCTGCAGATCAATGCGCCGGTGGTGTGGGCCGGCCCCAACTGCCATCTGGTGCACTACCCGCTGCGCGGCGGCGAGCAGTACAACCTGGTGGTGACCTTCCATAGCCGCGAGAAAGAAGTCTGGGGCGTGCGCGATGGCAGCAAGGAAGAAGTGCTGTCGTACTTCGAGGGCATCCACGCCCGCCCGCACCAGATGCTGGACCGGCCCACCTCCTGGCGGCGCTGGGCCACCGCGGACCGCGACCCGGTGGAGCAATGGAGCTTTGGTCGCGCCACCATCCTGGGCGATGCCGCCCACCCCATGACGCAGTACCTCGCGCAGGGCGCCTGCCAGGCGCTGGAAGATGCCGTGACACTGGGCGCGGCCGTGGCCGAGACCGACGGCGATTTCGTGGCGGCCTTTGCCCTATACGAGAAGGCGCGCATCCCGCGCACCGCGCGCGTGCTGTACTCCGCCCGCGAGATGGGCAGGCTGTATCACGCCAAGGGCGTGGAGCGGCTGGTGCGCAATTCGCTGTGGGTCGGACGCACGCAGGACCAGTTCTACGACGCGCTGCAATGGCTGCACGGCTGGCGCGCGCAAGACTGCCTGGGCGGGGCGCGATAGGGGGGCGCCGGCCCGAAGTAACCCAAAGTGGCCAAAACAAGCAAAGAGCGGCCAAAGAGCCGCCAAAAAACGGCGAGCCGATCGCAAATCGGCCGCTTCGAAACACAACGCAGGAGACCGCTGTGCCCACGCAACCATCTATCGGCATCACCGAATTCATCGATCGCCAGCCGCTATCGGCCTTCCAGGTCACGATTGTCGCGCTTTGTTTTTTGATCGTCGCCATCGACGGATTTGATACCGCCGCGATTGGCTTTATCGCACCCGCGATCCGCGCCGAATGGGAGCTCACGCCGGCGCACCTGGCGCCGTTGTTTGGCGCCGGGCTCACCGGCCTGATGGCCGGCGCGTTCCTGTTCGGCCCGCTGGCCGACCGCTTCGGCCGCAAGAGCGTGCTGCTTTTCTGCGTGCTGTTCTTTGGCATCGCGAGCCTGGCCTCCGCGTTCTCCGGCTCGCTGTGGGGGCTGGTGGCGCTGCGTTTCCTGACCGGTCTGGGGCTGGGCGGCGCCATGCCCAATACCATCACGCTGACTTCTGAGTATTGCCCCGCCAAGCGCCGCTCCTTCCTGGTCACGACCATGTTCTGCGGCTTCACGATTGGCTCGGCCCTCGGCGGGCTGGCCTCGGCGAACCTGATCGAAGAGCACGGCTGGCGCGCCGTGCTGCTGCTGGGTGGCGTGCTGCCGTTGCTGCTGCTGCCGCTCTTGGTCTGGAAGCTGCCTGAGTCGGTCCGCTACCTGGTGCTGAGCGGCAGGCACCCGGAAAAGGTGGCGGCCATCCTGGAGCGGATCGCKCCGCGCGAGCGTGTCGCACCTGGCAGCATCGTGGTGGCGGACAAGCGCGCGCCCGGCTCGCCGGTTGCGCACTTGTTCAAGCCCGAACTGATGCGCGGGACCTTGCTGCTGTGGCTGACCTTCTTCATGAGCTTGCTGGTGATCTACCTGCTGTCCAGCTGGCTGCCCACCTTGCTGCGGGCGACTGGGATCTCGCTCAAGACGGCGGCCCTGGTCACCATGATGTTCCAGGTGGGCGGCACCCTCGGGGCCATCGTGCTGGGCTGGCTGATGGACCGGGCCAACCCGCACTATGTGCTGGCCGCAAGCTACGCGCTGGCAGGTGTGTTCATCACCGCCATCGGCAGCCTGACCACGGCGCCATGGCTGGCCGGGGTGGCGGTATTCGCCGCTGGCTTCTGCATCTCCGGCTCGCAAGTGGGCGCCAATGCCTTGTCGGCGGCCTACTATCCCACCGATTGCCGCGCCACCGGCGTGAGCTGGGCCAATGGCGTCGGGCGGATGGGCTCGGTGGTTGGCTCGGTTGGGGGCGGCACCATGTTGTCCATGGGCCTGACCATGCCGGCGTTGTTCCTGATGGTGGGAATACCGGCGGTGATGGCTGGCGCCACCATGCTCCGGCTCGGACGCCATCGCGCGGGCCAGGCACGGCGCATGGCGGTGGCGGCCTGAGGGCTTCCAGCGGCTACGTATGCGTTTCATCCTTGAGTATTCAAATGATAATCGTTATCATTTGAGATCTCGGGTTAGTGACACGATCTGAGTCAGCAAATGGGTTGCCGGACACGCCTCGTGTCCGGTTTTTTTGCGCCTCCGCCTTGCCGTGCCTTACCGTTCCTGCGTCTTAGCGTGCCCTTGCGCACGCACGCCGTGCCCGCGCTGCGCCGCTTGCGGTAGCATCTGGCCAGCGCCGGCAGCATTGTCGTCGCCGCGCGGGCCTTTTTTCGTTTTCCTTCGATCCAGCAGCCACCGATGCGGCTAGCGCGCATGGGGAAGCCAATGACGGCAGTCGGCAGGCCACCGCAAGACGCTACCTCGCCGGCACACGCCGAGAGGCTCGGTGCCGCTGCCGCCAGCGGCCGGCGTTGGGCATGGCTGCCAGAGCAGGGCGGCTGGAAATACTATGCGTTGCTCGGCGCCATCGGGGTCCTTGTCCTCGGCCCGCTGGGCGGGATCGCCGCGGCGTACATGAACTTCTCGCTCGGCTTCTTTGTCGGCGGGCAGGTGCTGGCGGGCATTCTCGGCTCCACGGTGACCTACGGCTATGGCGCGGACGGCCGCCATGGCGCGAACTATATCCAGACCATTGCCGCATCGGTCGCCGGCATGAGCGGCATGGCCGTGGTGGTCCAGGCGATGACCTGGATGGGCTTGCCCGAGCCGCCGATCTGGCAGTTGATGCTGTACATGCTTTGCGTGGGCATGTTCGGCGTGGGCGTGGGCATGTTGTACACGCCGATCCTGGTTGATCGGCTGCAACTCACGTTTCCCTCCGGGCTGGCGGTGGCCAACATCCTGCGCGCCCTGACGGACCCGGTGCTGCTCCGGCAGTCGGTGTCGCGGCTGGCCGGGGGCACGGCGCTGGGCATCGTCAGCGGCATCGGTGCGGCCCGCGTGGAGCGGCTTGCCGCGATCGATTTGTCCGCCTCCACCTTTGGCGCGGGCATGATCGTCGGGGCCCGCATCGGCGTGGCGGCGCTTGTTGCCGGGCTGGCGGGCCAGGCGCTGATCCCCTTCTTTGTCTCCATCGGCTGGCTGGCGCCGGGCGACCCCTTTCGCAAGATCACGTTCCTGATTGCGCTCGGCATGATCATGGGCGCCGCGCTGCTCGATATCTCGCTGATCCTGCTCAAGGTGTACCGGCATGGCCGGCAGCTGTCAGGCGGGATACGGCGCGGGCCTTCCGCGGCGGCAGGTGGCGCCAGCCTGTGGCGGATGGTGGCGTGGGTGCTGTTCTGGGGGCTCGCGGTGGTGGCGGTGGGCGTGGGCCTGCTGCATCAGCCCGCGGGCTACATGGTGCTGGCGGTGCTGCTGGTGTTCGTGTTCGCCATGGTCAACGGCATCTCGGTGGGCATGGTCGACCAGAACCCGATTTCTTCMGCCTTCGTGCTGTCCGTCATCCTGATGGCCGCGCTGGGTTTGCGCGACCCGAATGTGGGGCTGATCGCGGCGGCGGTGCTGCTGGTGTCGACCAGCGAGGCGTGCGACATGCAGCAAGACCGCTCCACCGGCTGGCGGCTCGGCACCAACCGCACCGTGCAGTTTCGCTTCCAGGTGGCGGGCATCGTTGCCGGCGCGGTGCTGGCGGTGTTGTTCGCCAGGCTGTTCATGCGGGCGTATCCGGCGCTGGCGCTCGACCAGACTGTGCTCTCGGCTGGCGCGCAGCCCCAGCACTGGGCTTCGGCCATGACTTACAAGATCGTCGGCGCGTTGCGCGGCCTGACCAACGACTTGCCGCACCAGCGCACGGCGGTTGTGCTGGGCATCGTCCTTGGGCTGGCCATCGCGGCGCTGCGCCTGCTGGTCAAGTCGTGGCCGCGCTACCAGCGCTTTGCCCAGGCGGGAAGGGGTGGCGGCGTTGCCGATTTCCTGCTGGATACGGTGGTGCTGCCGTCGCCCTATGCCTCGTCCTTTGGCGGATTTGTCAACTTGCCCACCTCGGCGTGGTTTGCGCTGGGCGGCGTCGTGGCCAGCGCGCTTAACAGCTTGCGCAAGCCCGAGGACGCGCCGGATGCCTTGCCCGAGGACATGAGCACGACATCACTGGTGGGTGGCGGGCTGATCGCAGGGGATGCGCTGGCAGCGGTCGGGCTTGGCGTTGCAGGGCTGCTATTTATGGCTTCGCGCTAGCGCGTGCGAGAAATCGATGGCCAGCCTGCCATCCGGCTCGAAGCGCTGCCCGGGCGGGCGGTCGCCGATGGCATGCTTGCGCTGCCGCGCCCCGTGTTCAATTCTCATAAGATGGGGTCGTGAGATGACGGTTTTTGGTGTTTGCGCCGGTCGCCCATGAAATCCATCGCCATTGGTTCACCGGCGACCCCGCGCGTGAGATCATGCGCTGGCATGCCCATGAACGCCACGGAGCTTCCCAGGACGCCGACACATTGAACGCCCTCGAAAACCCCTTGAACCTCATTGACGCCCCCGTCGCCGGCAGCACGCGGCGCGCCTGCGGAGCCCGCCGATGGTGATGGCCTGGTTGATCGCGCTTCCCTTGCTGGCAGCGTTGCTGTTGTTGCCGGTGCGGCGTCACGCGCGCTTCCTGGCCGCGCCCATCGTGGTGGGCACGCCGCTGATTGGCCTTGGCTTGCTGCTCAGCGTGCGCAGCGCGGTGTTCGAGGGCCGCGCCATTGCCTGGCKCCAGCCCTGGCTCGAGGACATCGGGCTAAGCCTCAGCCTGCGGCTGGACGGCCTGGCCTACGTGTTTGCGTTGCTGGTGCTGGGCATCGGGTTGCTGGTCATCCTCTATGCGCGCTATTACCTGCCGCGCAGCGAATCCACCGTACGTTTCTTCTCCCTGCTGCTGCTGTTCATGGCGGCGATGCTGGGCGTGGTGCTGTCTGGCAACCTGCTGCTGCTGGCGGTGTTCTGGGAGATGACCAGCATTGTGTCGTTCCTGCTGATCGGCTTCTGGTCCTATCGCTCCGATGCGCGCAAGGGCGCGCGCATGGCGCTGACGGTGACCGGCGGGGGTGGGCTGGCGTTGCTGGCCGGCGTGCTGTTGCTCGGGCATATCTGCGGCAGCATGGAGCTCTCCGTGGTGCTGGCCCAGGCCGGCACCGTGCAGCGCCACCCGCTGTATCCGGCGATGCTGAGCTTGATCCTGCTGGCGGCGTTTACCAAGTCCGCGCAGTTTCCCTTCAGTTTCTGGCTGCCGCACGCGATGGCGGCGCCCACGCCGGTGTCCGCCTACCTGCATTCCGCCACGATGGTCAAGGCTGGTGTCTTCCTGCTGGCGCGGCTGTATCCGGTGCTGGACGGCACCAACTGGTGGTTCTACATGGTCAGCCTCACCGGCCTTGCCACGCTGGTGCTTGGCGCGGGCATGGCCTTGCTGCAGCGGGACCTCAAAGGCCTGCTGGCGTATTCCACCATCAGCCATCTTGGCCTGATCACGCTGCTGTTCGGCCTGGACACGCAGCTGAGCACGGTGGCCGCGCTGTTCCACATCATCAACCATGCGGTGTTCAAGGCGTCACTGTTCATGGCGGCGGGCATCATCGACCATGAAACCGGCACGCGCGACCTGCAACGGCTGCGGGGCCTGCGCCCCTATATGCCGCACACGGCGTTGCTGGCCATCGTGGCGTCGCTTTCGATGGCGGGCGTGCCACTGTTCAACGGCTTCCTGAGCAAGGAGATGTTCTTCGGAGAGACGCTCGCACAGGGCTTGCTGGGCGATTTCAATTGGATCATCCCGGCGGCGGCGACCTTTGCGGGGGCGCTGACGGTCGCGTACTCGCTGCGCTTTATCTACGGCGTGTTCTTTGGCGGCGAGCCGGACGACCTGCCGAACTATCCGCCGCATGAGCCGCCACGCTCCATGAAGATCCCGGTGGAAGTGCTGGTTGCCATCTGCCTTGTGGTCGGGCTGTTCCCGGCGTATACGGTGGGGTCCTTGCTGGCGACTGCCGCCCTGGCCACGCTGGGCGGGCCGCTGCCGGAATACAGCCTCAGCCTGTGGCATGGCGTCAATCTGCCCCTGTTGATGAGCCTGGTCTCAATGGGCTGCGGCGGCGTGCTGTTCTTCTTGCGGCGCAACGCTTTTCATCGAACGCACGCGCGTTTTGCCCACCTGAACGCGCGCGATGCATTCGAGGCCGGCATCGACAGCCTGGCGCGGATGGCCGGCCGCGTCACCGGCGCATTCGAGACCGGCTCGCTGCAAGGCTACCTGGCGTGGATGCTGGCCGCCATGCTGCTGATTCCCGCCATCTTCCTGTCCGACCTGGACACGCTGGCTGGCCCGGTGCCAGCGATCCCGCTCGACCTCCTGACCGTGGCGGGGATGGGTTTGCTGGGGCTGGCGGCGATCGGCGTGGTGATTGCCCACAGGCAACGGCTGACCGCGCTTGTGCTGCTGAGCGCGTGCGGCTTGCTGGTGACGTTGCTGTTCACGCGCTTCTCGGCGCCGGACCTGGCGCTGACGCAGGTCTCGGTCGAGATCGTCACGATCCTGCTGCTGGTGCTGGCCTTGTACTTCCTGCCCGCCGGCCGGCCCGATTCGTCCTCGGTGGGCCGGCATGTGCGCGACGGCTGCCTGGCGCTGGGCGGCGGCACGTTGCTGGCCATCCTGGCCTACGCCGTGATGACCCGCCCTTACGACGCGATCTCCACGTTCTTCCTGGCCAACAGCGTGGAAGGCGGCGGTGGCCACAATGTGGTCAACGTGATCCTGGTGGACTTCCGCGGCTTCGATACGATGGGCGAGATCTGCGTGCTGCTGATCGCCGGCCTGGCGGTGCAGGCGCTGCTCAAGGGCATGCGCCTGACGGCGCCGCCAGCGGGGCCCAACGGGCTGCCGTGGTCGAGCCAGAGCCATCCCTTGCTGCTCGCCATCCTGGCCCGGCTGATGTTGCCGCTGACCATGCTGGTCGCGGTCTTCGTGCTGCTGCGCGGGCACAATCTGCCGGGCGGCGGCTTTATCGCCGCGCTGATCACGGCGGTGGCCTTGCTGCTGCAGTACGTGGCCAGCGGCGTGCTGTGGACCGAGGCGCGTATCACGCTGAACTATCGCGCGCTGGCCGGTAGCGGCATCCTGGTAGCGGGGCTGACCGGCCTGGGCAGCTGGGCATTTGGCTTCCCGTTCCTGACCACGGCCTTCGGCCATTTCCACTTACCGTTGCTGGGAGACATCGAACTGGCGACCGCCATGTTGTTTGACCTTGGCGTTTATTTCACGGTGGTCGGCACGACCTTGCTGATCGTGTCGCACCTCGGCGTGCGCGACAAGCGCATCAATGTCAACGGCAGTGTCAACGGCAGTGTCAATGCGAAGGAGGGGGACTGATGGAAGCCGTCTACGCCGGCACGGTCGGCATCCTGATGGCCTGCGGCATCTACCTGCTGCTGCGTGCGCGCACGTTTTCCGTGGTGGTGGGGCTGGCGCTGATCTCGTACGCCGTGAGCCTGTTCCTGCTGGGGATGGGGCGGCTCTCCACCGGCCGCCCGCCGATCATCGCCACGGGCGCGCAATATGCCGATCCCCTGCCGCAGGGCCTGGTGCTGACAKCCATCGTCATCGGCTTTGCCATGACGGCATTCGCGGTGGTGCTGGCCTTGCGCTCGCTCGGCATCACGGGCAGCGATCATGTGGACGGCAGGGAAGCGGGCCCGGCGCAGGGCGAGCCGCCGGCGGCCGGCACTCCCCGCGCCGACAGGGCGAGCAGCCAATGACCCACAGCCTCCAACTGTCGATTCTCCTGCCCATCCTGCTGCCGATGTTTGCCGGCGGCCTGCTGGTGGCCACGCCGGCGCGCTGGGCCCGGGCCCAGCGCGCGCTGAGCACCGCGGTCACGCTGCTGTTGCTGCCGGTCGCGGCCTGCATGGTCAGCGTGGCGGCCACGGGCGCCATCATGGTCGATCACATCGGGAACTGGCCAGCGCCGTTTGGCATCGTCCTCCAGCTCGACCGGCTGGGCGCCCTGATGCTGTTGCTGACCGCGGTGCTGGGCGCGGCCGCCGTGGTGGCGGCGGGCCGGGGCGATGCGCGCCTCGGGCGGCACTTCCATGCGCTGTTCCAGTTCCAGCTGATGGGGCTGAACGGCGCCTTCCTGGCCGGCGACCTGTTCAATCTCTTCGTCTTCTTCGAGATCCTGCTGATCGCCTCCTATGCCTTGCTGCTGCATGGCGGTGGGCGGGCACGCACCGGCGCCGGGCTGCACTATGTCGTGCTGAACCTGGCGGGATCGGCTTTTTTCCTGATCGCGATCGGCGTGCTGTATGGGCTGAGCGGCACGCTCAACATGGCGCATATGGGCGTGCGGCTGGCCGGCCTGGCGCCGGCCGATGTACCGCTGGCCACGGCGGCGGGCGTCATGCTGATGCTGGTCTTCGCGCTCAAGGCCGCGCTGTTTCCCATGGTTTTCTGGCTGCCCAAGGCCTACGCCAGCGCCACGGGCTCGGCTGCGGCGCTGTTCGCCATCATGACCAAGGTGGGCATCTACGCCATCCTGCGCTGCGCCGCGCTGGTTTTCGATGCGCCGGATGGCATGCTGGGCGTGTTCCTGCATGACTGGGTGTGGTGGCTGGCGCTTGCCACCATGGCGTTCGGCGCCCTCGGCGCGCTGGCCGCCCCGAACCTCAAATCGCTGACCTGCTACCTTGTGCTGGCATCGGTAGGGCTGCTGGCGGCCAGCGTGTCGATGCAGTCAGCGCAAAGCTGGGCGGGCGCGCTGTATTACCTGCTCAGCACCACGCTGTGCACGGCGGCGCTGTTCCTGCTGGCGGACGCGCTGGAGCCGGCGCCGCCTGCCGCCCCGGCGCGCGAGCCGGTGGCGGTGGTCCGTGGCTCGCGGCTGGCCGGCTTGCTGTTCCTGGTCGCGGCGGTGGCGGCGATCGGCCTGCCGCCGTTATCCGGCTTCATCGGCAAGGTCATGGTCATGCGCAGTGCCTCGCTGCCGGCGGCGGCCGTGTTGTGGCCTTGCATCCTGCTGTCCAGCCTGGCGCTGCTGATTGCGGTCAGCCGCACGGGCACGCGCCTGTTGTGGCGCCTGCCCCAGGATCACGATCCGGAGCGCCACGGCGCTTACCAGCGCATTGCGCCCGACGGCTGGAAACTGGGCTGCTGCGCGTTCCTGCTGGCCTGCAGCTTGGCGCTGGTCGTGTGTGCCCGTCCGCTGAGCCAGTATCTTGCCGACACGGCCGCCCAGTTGTTCGACCGTGGCGCGTACCTGCGCGCGGTGCTGCCGTCCGGGGGAGGCTGACATCATGTGGAAACGCATGTTCCCGCATCCTTGGCTCAGCCTGGCGCTGCTGGCGATCTGGCTGCTGCTGACCAATAGCGCATCGCCTGGCAACTGCGCGCTGGGTGCCTTCCTCGGCTGGGCGTTCTCGCTGCGGATCGGGTCGCGGCTCTGGCTGCCGCCGGTGCGGCTGTCTCGTCCCGACCTGATGCTGCGCTTGTTGGTGCATGTGCTCATCGACATCGTGGTGGCCAATGTGGAAGTGGCCATCCTGGTGCTGGGGCCGGTATCCCGGCTGCGCCCGGCCTTTATCCAGCTGCCGATCGATGTCGAGCACGAGCTGGCGCTGGCCGCGCTGATCAGCATCGTGTCGCTCAGCCCTGGCACCTTGTGCGCCGAACTCAGCGACGACCGCCGCCGCCTGCTGGTGCATGTGCTGGATCTTGATGATGAAGCCAGGCTGATCGCGCTGATCAAGACGCGCTACGAGACGCCGTTAAGGGAGATATTCGAATGCTTGCCGTCGTAATACCGATCTCGCTGGCGATCCTTGGCGTTGCCTGCCTGCTGGCCTTTATCCGCCTGGTGCGCGGCCCGGGCCTGCCCGACCGCATCGTGGCGCTCGATACGCTCAATATCAATGCCATCGCGCTGATCGTGGTGTTCGGCATCTGGCTGCGCTCGGCGCTGTTCTTCGAGATTGCGCTGCTGATCGCGGTGATGGGCTTTATCGGCACCGTCGCGCTGACCAAGTACCTGCAGCGCGGCGACATCATCGAACTCAAGTAACCGGCACCGGGAGACCCCATGGATTCGATGAGCCCCGTCGCGGAAATCGCCACCTGCGCGCTGCTGCTGATCGGCAGTGTCTTCACCCTGGTCGGCGCCATCGGCCTCGTCCGGCTGCCGGATTTCTTCATGCGCCTGCACGGCCCGACCAAGTCGACCACGCTTGGCGTTGGCGGCGTGGTGCTGGCGTCGGTGGTGTTCTTCAGCAACCAAGGCGACGGCCTGAGCCTGCATGAGTTGCTGGTTACCGCCTTCCTGTTCCWCACCGCGCCGATCGGCGCCCATATGCTGGCCAAGGCGGCCATGCAGCAGCGGCTGCCGGTGGACCCGCGCACGCGCGGGCGATTGTGGGATGCGCAGGACCGGGAGCGCGGCGAAGCGCCGGCGCAGGGCGTGGAGCCGGCTTCGCCCCGGGACGCTCAGGGCAACTGAGCGTGCAACCTTCGGCTTCTATCCCTGTTCCCACGCACTGCACCATCCCGCGGCAGCAACCTGCTTGTCGCCAAACAGCACGCAGCCGCCCGTTGCCGGGTTGGCGCCCTCCTGGAACAGCTGGCAGTTGGCGCAGGTCTGGCTGGCGGCATGCCTGGGATATTTCGCCTGGTCTACCTTGCGGGTATCCGCCTTGTAGCCCAGCTTGACCGCCTGCGGGTCGGCCTCGTCGAGCGTGGGCGCGGCGGCGTAAGCGCCACGCCAGGCCGGGACGGCGGCAAGGCTTGCGGCAACGGCCACCGGCATTGTTTTCAGGAATTGACGGCGGGAGGACATGGGGTTTCCTTTTTTCTCTGGGCCGGCGGATATTTTGCGGGGTGTTTCGGCATCCGGCCGGGCGATTGTGGCACAGGCGCTGCTGGCCCGTTGCGGGTTGAGGCGGCACCCACCCATCCGAGCGCTTCGCCGTGCCATATCTGTGGCAAACTCGGCGCTGACTTTTTTGTGCMTGCGCCGCTGGCACGCATTCAATCCCAGGCCCTCAAGCCCTTAAGCCCTCAAGCTCTATCAAGCCCATGACCGCGTCCACCAATACCGACACCCTCCGCCAAGCCCTGCAGGCGCCGCTGCCTTTGCAGCTCGCGCCCCTGATGGGCACTGCCTTTGCCGAGGCGGGCGAGGCAGAGCGGTTTGCCATCTATACGGAACCGCCGGAAGCGCCGGGGCGCGATGAGGTGCTCGCTGCGCTGCGCAGCCAGCTCGATGCGCACGCCAGCGACGAGCCGGCCGCTGGCGAAGTCCTCGACAGCGAGGACTGGGAGCCGGGCCAGGCATTCGAGATGGACATGGACACCGATGAGGTTTGCGGCCAGGTCCTGTTCTACCGCCTGATCCTCGCGCGGGACCTGGATCCGGTCGGGTACTGCGCGTTCGAGATCAATGCCGACGAAACCGGCGTGATCTTCGTCACGCTGGTCGAATCGTGGATTCGCCCGCCGTACCAGCCGCTTGGCCTACAGCGCGGCTTTGTGCAACTGCTGGCCAATGCCGTCTACGCCTTGCTGGGCGAGCTGGATGCGCGGCTGCAGGTGGCGGGCGAGCGCAGCGCGTCGTTCGAGGTGTTGCTGGGGCTGGACCAAACGTCCACTACGGGGGCGGCGCTGTTGCAGTCGGTCGCCGAGACGCTGAAGGCGTGGACGGTCGCAGCGGATGCTGCCGGGCGCGAGGCGCTGGGCATTACCAGCGTCCGTGTCTCGGTGCTTCCCGCCAGTTCGGCGGGTTGAGGCGAGGGCGGGGAACGCGCGGTGCCGCGCGGCGGCGTGTCGCATTTGGGCTGCCGCTTGTCGCATCCGGGTTTGGCCCGCCCAGGGCGTCTGAATAGACTCGTTGCTTCCATCCAGGGAGAACGCCATGTCATCTGCGCCACGACTGCCTTACCGATCTTTCCATCGACCTTTCCATCGACCTTTTCTGTCTTACGGAGCCCACGGGGCTTTGGCCGTCATCCTTGCCGCCCTGAGCTTCGGGACGGCCTTTGCGCAGGGCTGGCCTGCCCGGCCCATCACGCTGGTCGTCCCGTTCCCGGCGGCCGGGGGCACCGACCTTGTCATCCGGTCGATCCAGCCGCTGCTGCAAAAGGAACTCGGGCAGCCGGTCGTCATCGACAACCGTAGCGGGGCCGGCGGCACCATCGGCTCGACCTTTGTCGCGCGGGCCACGCCGGATGGCTACACCGCCGGGGTCGTCACCACCAGCTCCACGTGCCGTATCGCGGCGCGGCGCCGGCCTATACCGACCTGATGGGCGGGCAGGTCCAGTTGATGTTCGATAACCCGGTCGGCCTGGCGCCTTACGTGAAAGCGCAGAAGGTCACGGCCATCGCGACGACCGCGCCTACGCCGCTGCTGGCGGACGTGCCGACCTTCGCCAGGCAGGGCATTGCCAACTTCGAGCAGCAGCTCTGGTATGGCGTGGCCTTTCCCAAGGGCACGCCGCTGGCCATCGTCAGCCGCTTCAATGCGGCGCTGAACAAGGTGCTCTCGCAGCGCGATGTGGCGCGCGACCTGGCCACCAAGGGCGTTACCGCTCATCCGGGCACGCCGGCCGAGATGCAGGCAACGGTGAACAAGGACATTCCGTACTGGGGCGCTATTGCCAGATCCGTGGGGGCCACCGTTGAATAAGCCCGCCTCGATCAGCATGCCCACTACGCCCGGCGCGGTCACGGTCATGCGCGTGTTTGTGCGCGGTGCGAACGCGGCCCGTGGCGGCAACCCGGTTCCCCTTGTTGCCGATGCGCGCGGCATGTCCGACGCTGCCATGCAGCAGGTGGCGCTCAGCCATGGACATGAATCCGCCTTTGTCCTGCCGCCGAGCGATAGCCGATTCGACTGGCGCCTGCGCTTCTTTGTCCCGCAGCACGAGATGGAAATGTGCGGGCACGCCACCGTCGGCACGCTCTGGGCGCTGCGCCAATGGAAACGCTGGACCAGCCCCACGGCACGGGTGGAGACCTTGAGCGGCCCGGTCGTCGCCCGGTGGGATGAAGCGCACCAGCGCGCCTGGATCTCGCAGCCGCCCGTCAATCGCCGCGCGCTGTCGGAGCCGGAGCGCCAGCGCGTGGCCGACGTGCTTCGTTTGCCGGCCGGCGCCGCGCACTACGCCATGACCAACGCATCCACCAGCCGGGTCAAGACCCTGGTGGCACTGCCGGATGTGGCGGCGCTCAACCGGTTGCAGCCGGCTTTCGACGCGATGGCAGCGCTGTGCGAGTCGATCGGTTCCACGGGGCTCTATCCGTTTGCGATGGATGCGACGGCGCCGCACGTTGTGCATGCCCGGCAGTTCCCCAAATCCTCTGGCTACCCGGAGGACGCGGCGACGGGCATCGCCGCGGCCGCGCTCTGGGGGCATCTGATTGCGTCGGGCGCGTTTGCCAGCGACGGTGCTGGCTCGCAAGCGGTCACCGTCGTGCAAGGCGAAGCCATGGGCTGCCCGTCCGAGATCCAGGTGAGCCCTCGGTATTCGCCGGAAGGGGGGAGCGATGGTTGCTGGTTAAGCGGCAGCGTGGAATGGGAGGCGCCGTGAGCCATGCATCTCCGGAGGCCCGGCTGGCAGCCGCCGGCTTTGCATTGCCGAGCGCGCCCGTGCTGCGCGGCATGTATGCCCCTTCCTGCATGGTGTCCGGGCAGGAAGGGCGATGGATTGCCATCAGCGGCCAGAMCTGCCGGCAAGATGGGATAGCCATCGCGGGCATTTGCCACGGCGAGTACGACGTGGCCGACGCGCGCCTTGCCGCCGAAGTGGCCATGCTGAGGCGCTGCGGGATGCTTGCGGCGGCCAGCTGGACCGGGTGGCACAAGTGATGCGCTTGCGCGGCTTCATTCGTGCATCGGCGGATTTCGCGCACCATCCCGCGGTGCTGGACGCGGCCTCGGCCGTGCTGTGCGTGGCGTTTCCCGGCCAGTTGCTGCCTGCCCGCAGCGCGGTTGGCGTGGCGAGCCTGTCGAGCCATGCCTGGATCGAAATCKAGATCGATGCGTGGGCGCTGGCTGGCTAAACGCGTTGTCGGACGGCTGGCTAACGGGTTTGCTCGCCGGCCGTCCGCAGGAGCCTGGAGAGGTGCCCGCTGGTAGCGAATCCAAGCCGCTCGCTGACCCGGGCCAGTGAATGCCCCTCGCTCAGCAATGCCCTGGCATGCGCTGCCAGCAGCCTGCGCCGGATGCTGACGGGACTGGCGCCGTCCAGGCGGAGGGCCCCGAAATGCCGGCACGCGTGCAGGCTGTCGGGCGGCAGGTACAGCTCCCCGTGTTGTTGGCGGCCCGAGTCCGAGACGGTGAGGTGCGGGGCACAAACGGGAAGCAAGACGGCCGAACCCCGGACCAGCCTTGCGGCGCGGGAGTCCGCGAGGCCTGGGGCGCGATCGGAATCATGGCCTAGCGCCATCCACGCACTCTTGAGCTTGCCCAGGCGCGGCCACAGCAGCATGGCGCAATCGTGCGTATGCCATTCGAAGCGGTAGTCCGGCTGGCGGCTTTCGCGGAACGCGAATCCTTGGGCCGAGATCAGGGCAAGCTTTGAGGAGAGCGGCGCAGTGATGGGCATCGGAACGCGTTGCTGGTGTCGTGGCTTTCGAGCCTTTGCTCAGGTACGGGTGATCGATGCGCCACCATCCACCAGGGATGCGGTACCGGTCACGAAGGCTGAATCGTCGGATGCCAGGTACAGCACCGATCTGGCCAGTTCGTCCGCGCTGGCCACGCGCTTGAGGGCGTGGAGGTTGGTGATAAAGGATTGAGACTCCGCCGTGCTGTTCATGCTGCGGTACATGTCGGTGTCCACCGCCCCCGGCAGTATTGCATTGACACGCACCCCTTGTGGTCCGAACTCGGCGGCCAGCGCCTGGGTCAGGCCGATCAGGCCCGATTTGCTCGCCGCATAAGCTGCCACACCGGGGAACGCAAAGCTGTAGCCGACGAACGTCGAGGTGAAGATGACCGAGCCGCCGCCGTTCTTGAGCATCTGCGCGATCTGGTGCTTGGCGCCGAGGAAGGAACCCGTCAGGTTGATCGCGATGGCGTCATTCCAGCCCGCCTCGGAAACACTGGTGCTGGGACCGGATTCGCCCAGCGTGCCCGCGTTGTTGAACGCGACATCCAGCCTGCCGTAGCGCTCGACCGCCAGCGCAACCAGCGCCTCGGCATAGTTCTCCGCGCGCACATCGCCAGCCAGGGCGGTGGCGTCGCCGCCGGCCGCGCGGATCTGCGTGGCCAGTTTGTCCAGTTCGTCCTGGCGCCGCGCCCCGATGACGACCTTGGCGCCCTGGGCGGCAAACAGCTTCGCCGTGGCGAATCCGATGCCGCCGCTGGCACCGGTGACGATGGCGACCTTTCCGGCCAAGCGTTCCATGGCGTTTCTCCCGTTCGGCGCATGCGGAGGGCTCCGCCTGATTTCGCCTGGTTAAGCGAGTATGGTTGCCAAATGCGATTTCCAACAGGGCCGTATCGCAAAATTCACATAAGCGCATGACGCCATGCCGGCGCTGAAGGCAAGGAAGAATGTGCCCGCTGCCGGGTAAGAAAAGCCTGGCCCGTTTGAAAAGAGTTCCTATATTAGTAAGGCTCAAAGCATGGGGCGCGCTTCAGGCCGCCGCATGTGCACGCACGCGGGCGCCACGCCCACCAGGCGAATCCAGGACGAGGGCGCCACGCGTCCTCAATCCATCGGCACGTCCGTATCGGAGAACCACCATGGCTAACCCGAAGCTCGAGGTACTACCGTGGAGTCCGAGAGCTTTTCGGGCTTCACCTATCCGGAATTGCTCGATGTGTTTCCTGGCAAGACGCTGCTTGAGCGCACGTCGATGAACTCCTGGGATGACCAGAAGGTACGTGACGCGCTCGCGGCGAACGGGCGCAAGAAAGTCGTCGTCTCCGGCTTGTGGACCGAGGTGTGCAACAACAGCTTTGCGCTATGCGCGATGGCCGAGGGCAACTACGAAATCTACATGGTGGCCGACGCCTCGGGCGGCACTTCCAAGGAAGCGCACGACTATGCCATGCAGCGCATGATCCAGGCTGGCGTCGTCCCCGTGACCTGGCAGCAGGTGCTGCTCGAATGGCAGCGCGACTGGGCGCACCGCGACACCTATGACGCCGTGATGAAACTGGTCAAGGAGCATTCCGGCGCTTACGGCATGGGCGTGGACTATGCCTACACGATGGTGCACAAGGCCGAGCAACGGACCACCGACAAGCACGAGGCCCTGCCGGCAGTGCCCGCCCGCTGACTGCGCTTTGCCGAACCGGCGGGTGCCGCTTCGCCGCGGCCCCCGCTGCATGTCGTTGCCATCGACCGGAGCCTCGCCATGGATGCCACCGCCAAGCCCGAACTGATCCTGATGAACGGGCGCTTTGCCACGCTTGACCGCGCCAACCCGCAGGCCGATGCCGTTGCCATCCAGGACGGCAAGTTCGTTGCCGTGGGCACGCGGCAGGATGTGATGGCCCTGGCGCACAGCGGCACCCAGGTGATCGACCTGCATGGCCGCTGCGTTGTGCCGGGGCTGATCGACAGCCATATGCACATCATCCGCGGCGGGCTGAACTACAACATGGAGTTGCGCTGGGATGGCGTGCGCTCGCTGGCCGATGCCATGCGCATGCTCAAGGAGCAAGTGGCGCGCACGCCGGCACCGCAATGGGTGCGCGTGGTGGGCGGCTTTACCGACCAGCAGTTCGCGGAAAGGCGCCTGCCTACCATCGACGAGCTGAACGCGGCCGCGCCGGATACCCCGGTATTCATCCTGCACCTTTACGACCGCGCCATTCTCAATGGCGCCGCCCTGCGTACCGTGGGCTACACCAAGGACACGCCGAATCCGCCGGGCGGCGAGATCGTGMATGATGCCCAGGGCAATCCCACCGGGCTGCTGCTGGCCAAGCCGAATGCGACCATCCTCTATGCGACGCTGGCCAAGGGCCCCAAGCTGCCGCCCGAGTACCAGAAGAATTCCACGCGGCATTTCGTGCGCGAGGTCAACCGGCTTGGCGTCACCGGCGTGATCGATGCCGGCGGCGGCTTCCAGAATTATCCGGAGGACTACAGCATCATCGAGGCCCTGCATGCCGAAGGGCTGCTTACCATCCGGCTGGCTTATAACCTTTTCACGCAGAAGCCCAAGGATGAGCTCAATGATTTCAAGACCTGGGCCGGCAAGGTCAGGCCGGGGCAGGGCGACGACGTCTACCGGCACAACGGCGCCGGGGAAATGCTGGTCTATAGCGCCGCGGACTTCGAGGATTTTCGTGTCGAGCGTCCCGAGATGCCGCCCTCCATGGAGAGCGACCTGGAGCCGGTGATCCGGCTGCTGGCGGAAAACCGCTGGCCATGGCGGCTGCACGCCACCTATGACGAGACCATCTCCCGCGCGCTGGACGTCTATGAAAAGGTGGCAAGGGACGTGCCCTTCGACGGCCTGCACTGGTTCTTCGACCACGCGGAGACCATCACGGACCGCAACATCGACCGCATCGCCGCGCTGGGCGGCGGCATTGCCGTGCAGCACCGCATGGCCTACCAGGGCGAGTACTTCGTCGAGCGCTATGGCGCCAAGGCCGCTGAGAGCACGCCGCCCATCAAGCGCATGCTGGAGCGCGGAGTCAAGGTGGGCGGCGGCACCGATGCCACGCGCGTGGCGTCGTACAACCCCTGGGTGTCGCTGTCCTGGATGGTCACCGGCAAGACCCTGGGCGGACTCTCGCTGTATCCGCAGGCCAACCTGCTTGACCGCGAAGCCGCGTTGCGCCTGTGGACCGAGGCCAATACCTGGTTCTCCTCCGAACAAGGCAAGAAGGGCCAGATCCAGGCCGGGCAGCTGGCCGACCTGGCAGTGCTGTCGAGCGACTATTTCTCCGTGCCGGGCGACGAGATCCAGGACATCACCTCGGTGCTGACCATGCTGGGCGGCAAAGTCGTGTATGGCGATGGCGACTTCGGCAAGCTGGCGCCGCCGCTGCCACCCGCCATGCCAGACTGGGCGCCGGTGCGCGCTTTTGGCGGTTACCAGCCACGCCGAGCGCCGGGCGCGCAGACGCTGGCCGTGACGGCTGGCTGCGGCTGCGCGAGCGCCTGCGGCGTGCACGGCCATGCACACGCGGGTGCGTGGCAGTCCAGCGCGCCGGTGTCGGATTACCGCGGGTTCTGGGGCGCGTTGGGTTGCTCCTGCTGGGCATTCTGATTTCTGATAGCAGGGAACACCTTTTGCTTTTGGCCCGCACCACCATCCTGACCGGCGGCTACTTCCAGGGAGAAGCACCATGAAGCTGTTTCTTGTTTCGTTCGGCGCGGGGATTCTGGTCGGCATCATCTATGCGCTGCTGCAGGTCCGCTCGCCGGCCCCGCCCGCCATTGCCTTGATCGGGCTGCTTGGGATGCTGGTTGGCGAACAGGTGGTGCCTACCGCGAAGCGCTTGATGGCCGGCGAGCCGATCACCGTTGCGTGGTTCCGCTCCGAGTGCGTGCCCAAGATCAGTGGCGCGCCGCCCGCGCCGCCTGCGCCGGCACAGGCGGCGGCAACAGTGGCCAGCACAGGGGACAAGAGCGGCACGTAGTGCCGCTCCACGCGGGGCATGGCGCCAGGGACCTGGACTTATGTCCCGGCTTGCCCTTCTGGCTGGTGGATGCCATCTCGTGCCGCTCGGCTTCGCGCATCGGCTTGGCCATCTTCAGCGCTATGTCGAGCGAGGCTCTTGCCCGAAGCTGCTGCGGGTACGGATCTGTCCGTCCAGTCCGTGAATCAACAACTCGACCTGCTCGCGCTGGGCGTCGCGCGTGCCGGCCGCCACGGCGTCTTCCTGCGACGCGTGATGTGAGTTGGCATACCGCGCGCCCTCCTGGATCACGTCCCATCCGGAACCATGTGGCAAAACGTGGATGTTATGGGCTGTCATGACGATCTCCTGTGGGGGTCTTGCAGATAGCGGCTCACTCCATTCTGGTCCAGTGCCAGCACACGGCTATCGGAGATCGTCTGACTTTAGTCGTTGTGGGCGGGCGGGTCGCCGACCGGATCCGGGTGGATCTGCATGATGGCGTCGCGCTTTTCCAGCAAGTGGCGCTTGAGGATGGCGCCCAGCAGCTTGCCGTCACGCGCCTCCAGTGCCTTGATCATGTCTTCGTGATCATGCACGGCGCGGTCCCACTTGTCGGTCTGGTGGTTGGAGCGAAAGCGCAGCGMCTTCAGGCGGCGGTTGATGCCCTGGTAGGTCTGGCGCAGCGCGGTATTGCGCGCCGCCTCGTTGATGCGGTCGTGGATTTCCTGGTTGCGGCTGTAGTAGCCCGGCAGGTCGTTCTGCACGCGGCAGGCCAGCATCGAATAATGCAGCGCCTTGATCTCGGCCAGTTCGGCCGGCGTGATGCGCTCGCAAGCCAGCTCACCCGAGAAGGCCTCCAGGCCGCTCATCAGCTCGAACGTCTCCCAGACTTCCGCCTCCGTCATGCGCGAGACGCTGGCGCCCCGGTTAGGCGAGATGTCGATCAGGCCCTCCGCCGCCAGCACCTTGAAGGCCTCGCGCAGCGGCGTGCGGGAGATGCCCAGCGTTTCACATAGCTCACGCTCGTTGAGCTTCATGCCCGGGGATAGCACGCCTTCCACGATGAACTTGCGCAGGTGCTCGACTACCGTGTCGTGCAGCCGCTGGCGCTCGACCTTGGGGAGGACCGTGGCAGGGCGCGTGAGGTCGCTGCCAGATGGATTCTGCATTCAAAGTCCTTATCTTTGCGTTTTTCGCATTCTACTGCATCTCTTCGCAGGCACCCAAATTCGGGGTAAACACCCAGTGTTCAGGCCAAAACAGCGCTTGGAAGTGGTGCGTTTCGTCTGCTAAAGTATTTTGAATGCAAAATTCATAATTCACAAAGGAAGGACAATCCATGATCAAACTCGACTTCCACCCCGCCGGCCGCCACTTCCTGCAGATTCCCGGCCCGAGCCCCGTGCCCGACCGGATCCTGCGTGCCATGAGCTACCCGACCATCGACCATCGCGGCCCGGAGTTCGGCGCGCTGGGCCGCAAGGTGCTAGCGGACATCAAGAAGATCTTCAAGACCGAGCAGCCGGTCATCATCTATCCGGCCTCCGGCACCGGCGCCTGGGAGGCCGCGCTGACCAACACGCTGAGCCTCGGCGACACGGTGCTGATGTTCGAGACGGGTCACTTCGCCACACTGTGGAAAAAGATGGCGGAAGCGCTCGGGTTGAAGCCGGAATTCCTCGGGCTGCCGGGCATCGAAGGCTGGCGCCGCGGCGTGCAGGCCKACATGATCGAAGCCCGCCTGCGCGCCGACAGCGCGCACGCCATCAAGGCGGTGTGCGTGGTGCACAACGAGACCTCGACCGGCGTGACCTCCGATATCGCTGCGGTGCGCCGCGCGATCGACGCGGCCGGCCACCCGGCGCTGCTGCTGGTGGACACCATCTCCGGCCTGGCCTCGGCGGACTATCGCCACGACGAGTGGGGCGTGGACGTGACGGTATCGGGCTCGCAGAAAGGGCTGATGCTGCCGCCGGGGATCAGCTTCAATGCGCTGTCGCCCAAGGCCATCGCGGCCAGCAAGGCGGCAAAGCTGCCGCGCGCGTTCTGGGCCTGGGACGAGATCATCGAAGCCAACAAGAACGGCTACTGGCCGTACACCCCGAACACCAATCTGCTCTACGGCCTGTCCGAGGCGCTGGACATGATCCTGGAGGAGGGCCTGGACAACGTCTTCGCGCGGCACCAGCGGCTGGCCGAAGCCACGCGCCGCGCGGTGCGGGCCTGGGGCCTGGAAATCCAGTGCGCGGATGCCTCCGTGTACAGCCCCGTGCTGACGGGCGTGATGATGCCCGACGGCGTGGATGCCGACGCAGTGCGCAAGCGCATCTATGAACGCTTCGACATGTCGCTGGGACAGGCGCTGGGCAAGATCCGCGGCAAGATGTTCCGTATCGGGCATCTCGGCGACTGCAACGACCTCACGCTGATGGCCACGCTGTCCGGCTGCGAAATGGGGCTGAAGCTCGCCGGCGTGCCGGTGGCGGCCAGCGGGGTCGTGGCGGCGATGGAGTACCTGGCCTCGCATGCGGCTGGCCCGGTGCTGAAGGCCGCGGCATAAGCCAGCGCGGGAGGGCCGGGCGGCCTTCCTGAACCCGCGCAACGCAATAGCAAGCGAACAAGTGCAATCAGGCATGGCTTCACCCCTGGGGTGAGGCCAGGGACAGGTGTTGCCCAATTTTGCCGTTCGGCAGCCATGCCACCGCCTGTGCGCAGCAGCGGGAACCGGCCATAGAGCCGGCCGGCCGCGATGAATTTGCCTCGGCCCCGGCGCCCCGCCGGGCGGGCAGGAACAACACAACGGAGACAAACCATGAAGCGCCTGCGTGCAACCAGCGTCGTGCTGGGGATGCTATGCATCATGTATTTCATCACCTAGCTGGACCGCGTCAATGTGAGTACGGCCGCGGCCGGTTTTGGCCAGGAGTTCAACCTCAGCAAGACCGAAATCGGCCTTGCGATCATCTCGCCGGTGCTCTCGGGCTACCTGATCGACCGCTTCGGCAGCTGGGAGCTGCCGTTTATCGGCAGCATGGTGCTGATGGGCATCGGCGTGATCCTGGCCTTGCGCATGCAGCCAGAGAGCAAGTTCGAAACCGAGCCCGCGGATGCCGCGAAGCCGTTGCGCGCCTGAGCCACGCAGACATGCCAACCGACCCGCAAACCATGCGCCGGCGCTATCCCCATCTCTATTCCTATCCCGAGCAGGAGCTCGCCAGCCGCCGGTTGAGCTGATCCTCGCATGACACGGCGCACCGGCACGGCAACCCCTCCACACAAGCCCTGGCAGAAAGCCATGAACCAATCCTCCTCCCCGATGCTCGTCAAGCCGATCCATCTTGTGCCGTCGCCGGGCCGCGCCGGCCCGGCACTGTCGCCGCTCTCGGCCCGTTTGCGCAAGGAACTGCGCGGCGACGTGTTCTTCGACCGCGCCAACCGGGGCCGCTACGCCACCGATGCCTCGATCTACCAGATCACGCCCATTGGCGTGGTGGTGCCGCGGGACCAGGCGGACCTGCTGCTGGCGCTGGAGATCGCCCGCGACGAAAAAGCCCCGGTGCTGGCACGCGGCGCCGGCACCAGCCAGTGCGGCCAGACGGTTGGCGAGGCGCTGGTGATCGACAACAGCAAGTGGCTGAACAATGTGGTGGATTTCGATCCGGTGGCCGCTACCGTCACGGTTGAGCCAGGCATCGTGCTGGACCACCTCAATGCCTGGCTGAAGCCGCACGGCCTGTGGTTTCCGGTGGATGTATCGACGGGGGCGCAATGCACCATCGGCGGCATGGCCGGCAACAACTCATGCGGCTCGCGCTCCATCGAGTACGGCAACATGGTGCACAACGTGCTGGGCATCGATGCCGTGCTGGCAGATGGCAGCCAATGCCATTTCGGCTCGCTGAAGGCGCCCGTCTCCGATCCGCGCGTGGCGGGCATCCTGAATGGCTTGCAACGCATCGCCACGCGCGAGCGGGACGAGATTGCCGAGCGCGTGCCCAAGGTGCTGCGCCGTGTGGCCGGCTACAACATCGACCTGTTCGCATGCCAGAATCCGCGCGCGTATACCGACGACGGCTACGCCAATCTCTCGCATATCCTCGTGGGTTCGGAGGGCACGCTGGCTTATAGCCGCCAGGTCACGCTGAAGCTGTCTGCGCTGCCGCGGCACAAGGTGCTGGGCGTGGTGAATTTCCCCACGTTCTACCAGGCCATGGACATGACGCAGCATATCGTCAGGCTCAAGCCGGTTGCGGTGGAGCTGGTGGATCGCACCATGATCGACCTGTCGATGGAGAACCCGGCGTTCCGCCCCGTCATCGAGAGCGCCTTGTCCGGCGAGCCACAGGCCATCCTGCTGGTCGAGTTCGCTGGGGAGGAACACAGCGCGCTGCTGGCGCAGCTCGATGACCTGGCGGCGCTGATGAGCGACCTTGGGCTGCCCGGCTCGGTGGTCAAGATGGCCGACGCCAAGTCGCAGAAGGCGTTGTGGGACGTGCGCAAGGCCGGGCTCAACATCATGATGAGCATGAAGGGCGACGGCAAGCCGGTCTCCTTCATCGAGGATTGCGCCGTGCCGCTGGAGCACCTGGCCGAGTACACCCGCCGGCTTACCGCCGTGTTCCACAAGCACGAGACCGAGGGCACCTGGTATGCCCATGCCAGCGTGGGCACGCTGCATGTGCGCCCGATCCTGGACATGCGGCGCGACGGCGCGGCGCGCATGCGCGAGATCGCCGAGGAAGCGGCGGAGCTGGTGCGCGAGTACAAGGGCGCGTACTCCGGAGAGCACGGCGACGGCCTGTGCCGGGGCGAATGGGTGGCCTGGCAGTACGGCCCGCGCATCAACGCCGCCTTCGGCGAGATCAAGGCGCTGTTCGATCCGGACAACCGCTTCAACCCGGACAAGATCGTACGCCCGCCCAAGATGGACGCGCGCGAGAACTTCCGCTTTGCGCCGGGCTATGCCGCCTTGCCGCTCACGCCGGCGCTCGACTGGTCCGCATGGAACGTCAGCCGTAACCCGCTGACCGGCGAGGAGACGGCGCCCGGCACGGGCACCGACCGCGCCGGCGGCCTGGCCGCGGCGGTGGAGATGTGCAACAACAACGGCCACTGCCGCAAGTTCGATGCGGGCACCATGTGCCCGAGCTATCGCGTGACCAAGGACGAGCAGCACGTCACGCGCGGCCGTGCCAATACGCTGCGGCTGGCCGTGTCGGGGCAGCTGGGCGATGACGGCCTTGCCAGCCCCGAAGTCAAGGAAGCGCTCGATCTGTGCGTCTCCTGCAAAGGCTGCAAGCGCGATTGCCCGACCGGTGTGGACATGGCCAGGTTCAAGATCGAGGCGCGCCATGCCTGGGCCCGGCGGCACGGCATCACCCTGCGCGAGCGCATGGTGGCGTTCATGCCGCGCTATGCGCCCGTGGCGAGCCGCCTTGCCGGGCTGCTAGCGCTGGCCGATAGTATTCCCGGCATCTCCGGCGTGGTGAAGCGGGCCATGGGATTCGCGCCCCAGCGCTCGCTGCCGCGCTTCAAGGCCGCGTTCCTGTCGAAAGCCAAGGCAACGCACCAAGGCGGGGGGGCGCGCGAAGTCATGCTCTTCGTCGATACCTTCAGCAACTACATGGAGCCGGAGAACGCACTGGCGGCGCAGCAGGTGCTGGAGGCGGCGGGCTACACGGTGCATTTCAACCGCCACGAAGGCGAGCGCCCCTTGTGCTGCGGCCGCACCTTTCTAGCTGCGGGGCTGGTGGACCAGGCCAAGGAGGAGGCGCGGCGCCTGCTGGATGCGGTCAAGCCCTATGTCGATCGCGGCATCCCCATCGTCGGCCTGGAGCCTTCGTGCCTGCTGTCCTTGCGCGATGAGTTCCTCAACTATGGCTACGGCGACGAGGCCAGGAAGCTGGCCGCACAAGCCTTCCTGTTCGAGGAGTTCCTGGTGCGCGAGAAGGAAGCCGGCCGCCTCTCGCTCGATCTCGATGCCTTGCAGACGAGCGAGGCCGTGGTGCACGGCCACTGCCACCAGAAGGCATTCGACGCCTTCACCCCGGTGCAGGCCGTGCTGGGCTGGATCCCCGGCCTGAAGGTCTCCCCGGTGGAATCGTCCTGCTGCGGCATGGCGGGCAGCTTTGGCTACGAGKCCGAGCACTACGAGGCGTCCAAGGCCATGGCCGAGCTGTCGCTGCTGCCAGCGGTGCGCAAGCGCGCCGCCAATGCCATCGTGGTGGCCGACGGCACCAGCTGCCGCCACCAGATCCTGGACGGCGCCGACACCGAGGCCATGCACGTGGCGCGTGTGCTGGCGATGGCGCTGAAGCGATAGGGCGGGCCTGAGGCCCGCGCAGTTCACCGTAGTGCCGCTCTGGCAATGCCGCAATCGCTGCCTGAACCTGGGGCGTGGATGCGTTGAAAGCGTCAGATAGGGGCAGGCAAAGTCATCGTGATGCCCCTGCAGCGCGGTGGGTGATTTGGCGCGCCGCCAGTGCGGCCAGCGCGGGCGCCAGGGCAAAGCTGGCAAACAGCCAGGCGGCGGCGGACTGCGCGCCTGCCGTGCCGCCGGGGGTGATGAGCCCGGCTGCATTGGCGACCAGCCCCGCGACCGCCGCGCCGATCGCCATGCCGTAGAGCTGGACCGTGGTGATCGCGGCCGAGGCCATGCCTTCCTCGCCGCGCGGCGCCAGCGTCAATACATGTGTCAGCAGATGCGGCCAGCCGATGCCCACGCCGGCCCCCGCGCCGGCCAGTGCCAGGCCGCTCAGCAGCGTGCGCACCACCGGCGCGAGGCTTGCGCCCGCAGGCACGACCAGCGCCAGTGCGAGCAAGCTAGCCGCGCATAGCACCGGCCCCACGCGCAGCAGGCGCGCCGCGCGCTCGCCGTCCTGGCCGGAGGAGAGCAGCGCGCCMAGGCTCCAGCCGCCCGCCATGGCCGCGGTGAGGTATCCCGCGGCCAGCGGCGTGTGGCCGTGCAAGGTTTGCAGGAAATACGGCACGAAGACCTCGGTGGTGGTGCCAACCAGCAGCAAGGCCACACTGGCGTAAACCGCGCCCAGCGGCGTGCCGGGCTTGGTGCCACCGGTTGGCAGCAATCGCACTGGTGCGCGCCGGTCCCACGCCACCGCCATGGCGCCCAGCACCAGCCCTGCCACCATGCCGGCGGCCTGCCAGGCCATCTCGTCCGACAGGCTGCCCGCGGCCACCGCCAGCACGGAAGCCGCCAGCAACGCGATCTGCACAGCAGGAACGCTTGGCGCCGCGCCCGACGCAGCCGGCTTGCCGTTGGGCCGCAACTGCCCGGCCACCAGCACACCCTGCATCAGCGACACCGGCAGCAGCGCCCAGAACGCCCAGCGCCAATGCCCGACTTGCGCGAACAGCCCGCCGACAGCCGGCCCGCACAACGTGGCGACGCCCCACATGCCCGAGACCAGCGCCACGGCGCGCGGCCACAGCGGCGGGGCAAACACGACGCGGATCAGCGCATAGCTCAGCGCCGCCAGCGTGCCTCCGCCCAGGCCTTGCACGCCGCGGCTGGCCAGCATCCAGGGCATGGACGACGCCAAGGCACAGCCAGCGGAGCCCAGCGCGAACACCGCCAGCGCGGCGATGGACGCGCCGCGCGGGCCCAGCGCGGCCAGCAGGCGCACGGACAATGCCGCGCCGACGATGGAGGCCACGACGAAGAGGGTGGTGTTCCAGGCGTACCAGTCGAGCCCGCCGATGTCCTGCACCACCGATGGCAGCACGGTGGTGACAATGTGAACGTTGATGGCATGGAGCGCCACGCCGCCGGTCAGGGCCAGGGCGAGCAGCCCGTTCTTTGCGCGCAGCAGGTTGCGCCAGGTGCCGGTAGCGGCTTGGTCAGGAGACATTGAGAGAGGGGCGACAGGCTGGCTGTCATTGCCTTATTATCCAAATTAATTCTTGGATAATAAGGTGCCGCCTTCAATTACACAAGTATGTGCTTTGTAAATTCGGGCAAACGGGAGGCCCCCCCTTGCCGGCGTCGGCGTCCTACCGCAAGCCCGCGGCCCAATCCACCGCCGCGTCGAAGAGCTGCTGCCCCGGCGCCGCAAGGTTGCTGAACGTGTCGTTGTCTAGGAAGAACATGACGCGGCGTGCCGGGGCGATCGATTCATAGTCCATCGTCGCGCCCTTTTCGTAGGYGAAGATGGCGGCCTTCTCGGGCTGGCCATATAGCGTGGCGATGATGCTGGCACCCAGGCCGGGCTTGCCCCAGCTCATGCCGGCCTGGCGGTTGTAGACGCTGATCGCTCCGGCCGGCAGGCCCGCTGCCATGGGGTGCGGCGCATTGACCAGCCACACATAGCGCTCCTTCGGCGCCTCGCCAAAGTCCACATCGTGGCGCTTGCCGGTCATGGCGAGGTCGTCCAGCAAGTCGTTCTCCCAGGTCAGTAGCGGCTTGGGCAACTGGCGCCATCCGGCCGCGACGCGCTTGGCTGAGATGGTGGACGACATGACGATGAGATCCGCGTCGCGCGCTGCGTCGGGCGATTGATCCTGCTCAATCAGGCTGACCGCGTAGCCGCGTGCTTCCAGGTGCGATTTGATCTTCTGGTCGACGGGCATGTCGGGCCCTGCGGCCTGGACGATCAACGCGATCCTCTTGCCTTGCCCGTTGGGCTGCGCGGCGTGGGCGGACATGCCGGCACCGCAGGCGGCCACCAGCACGGCGGCGATCGCCGCGCGGAGCGCTCTGGCCATGACGCTGGCGCAGGCAGTGGGGCGGTAGTTGTCGAGGTGCATGGTGTCAGTCTTGCTCATCGGGTAATCGGGTAATCGGGTAATCGTAATCGGTGGCTCAGAATTCAAAGGTGGACAGGAGCGTGACCTGACGCGCATCGCCCACGGATACGAAGTACTTGTTGACGCTGGACGGGTAGTAGGTGCGGTTGAAGAGGTTCTTCACGTTGAGCTGGAACCTGAGCTTGCGCTGCCCGATCTTGGTCTCGTAGGTGGCGAAAGCGTCGGCCACGGTATAGGCCGGCAGCGTGAAGCTGTTGGCCGAATCGCCCGGGCGGTTGCCAACATAGTGCGCGCCCGCGCCCAGGCGCAGCTTGTCGCCGCCAAAGATCTGGCCGAAATCGTAGACGGCTGACAGGGACGCCGTGTGCTGCGCCACATTCCACAGGCGATTGCCCGCGTACAAGGGATCCTCGGTGGTCTTGGCGTCGATATAGGCGTAGCTGCCGATCAGGTTCCAGTGCTCGCCGATCTGGCCGGCCACGTCCAGCTCGATCCCGCGCGAGCGCGCGCGGCCGGAGGTGCGCCAGTCGGTCAGCCGGGTCACGTCGTTGTACTGGGACACCAGCACGTTCTTCTTGTCGATATTGAAGAACGCCAGCGAGCCGGTCATGCTGCCCGGAAGGTCCAGCTTGGTGCCCAGTTCCCACGATCGGGCCTCTTCCGGCAGCACGCCCGAGTCGATCACCACGCCGGAGCTGAGCGGCGCGATGGTCGAGGTTGGCTTGAGGGACTGGGTGTAGCTGCCATACAGCGACACGGCCTTGGTCCATTTGTAGACCAGGCCGGCGCGCGGCAGCCATTTGTTGCCGTTGATGTCGGTGTTGACGTTGAACGGACGGCCGCGTCCGGCGACCTGGCTGTATGACAGGAAGCGGGCGCCGCCCACCAGGATCCATTTCTCGCTCAGGTGCAGGCTGTCCTGGAAGAACAACGAGGTGTCGTGCAGCGTGTCCGTCTGGTCGCTGTCGCTCGCCGAGACCGTGCTGGATGGCGACTCCAGGCCGTAGACCGGGTTCAGGTAGTTGAAGGTGCGGGTGGTGTTCTGGCGCAGCAGGTCCGCGCGGTAGATCCTGCGGTACTCGCTGTCGACACCGACCTGCAGGTCGTTGCGCAGCCCGGCCACGGTGAAGTTGCCATCCACATAGGCAATGCCGTAGCTGTCCGTGCTCAAGGCGCCATGGGTGGCGTCGTTGCTGCGCGACAGCACGCCGGTGGTGGCGTTGACCCCGAACACGCGCAACTGGTTGGCGTCGTAGCTCTCGCGGTTGTAGCTGTACCCGAAGTGTCCTTTCCAGTCGGCATTGAACTGGTGGTCGACCGCCAGCTGCACCAGGTGGGACTGCCCGTCCATGCTGTTGAACGGCTCATCCAGCCGGCGCCGGCTGGGGATGGCAAGGGGCTCGTTGGTCTTCGGGTCGATGGCCGTGCCGCGATCGAACGGATACAGGAACTTGCGGTATTCGTAGGACAGGACCACCTGCGTGTCCTTGCCGTACCAGGCCAGCGAGGGCGCTACCAGCGTCTGGCGATGCTCGCCGAAGTTGCGCCAGTATTGCTCGTTGACCTGGTCCACCACCAGCCGATAAGCCAGGCCCGAGGTACCGATGGGGCCGGTGGAATCCAGCGTGGCGCCCGCGCCGTTCTTGCCGTGGCCATAAGTGGAGCCGAGCACGGAGATGGCGTTGTATTGCTGCAGCATGGGCCGCTTGCTGACGATATTGATCACGCCGCCCGGATCCATGATGCCGTACAGCAGCGAAGACGGGCCCTTGAGCACCTCCACGCTGTCGGCCGCCGCGTTGAGCCCGCGGCCCTGAATCAGCGGCATGCCGTTGTGCATCACCGAGCCGTCGCGATTGCCGCCAAAGCCACGCTTCATGATGGTGTCCTGCGTGCCGGCCAGCGTATTGCCTTGGGTGATGCCGCTGACGTTGCCGAGCGCGTCGTCCAGGTTGCGGGGGCGCTGATCGCGAAGCGCCTGCGCCGGCACCACGTTCACTACCTGCGGGGCGTCGAGCAACGGCGTGTCAGAGCGCATCACGGATGCCGTGGGCGCAGGGCGGTAGCTGTCTTCACGGGCAGCATCGGCGCGCACGGTGACCGGCGGCAGGGCGGCCTCATGGCCGCTCGCGGCAGGTGCCGTTGCCGAGGGCTCGATGCGCCTGACCAGCGCATAGCCGCCATTGGCCTGCGCCACGGCGGCCAGGCCGGTGCCTTGCAGCAGTTGGGCCAGMGCATCCGGCACGTTATAGCGGCCGTGCAAGCCCTTGCTTTGCAGGCCGGCGGTGGTTTCCGTGGGGAAGGCAAGCAAGATGCCGGCTTCGCGTCCCAGGCGGTTGAGCGCGCCCTCCAGCGGGCCGGCGGGGATGTCGTAAGCCCTGGCAGCGGCTGGCGCCCCAGGTGCGTCCGCCGCCCACGCCATGCCGGGAAGCAGGCTGGCCGTGGTGAGGCCCATGGCGAGCGCGGCGTGCCCGATGGCGGACGCTAGCGTCTGCCGCTTGAGGCGGCCGAAGACGCCGGCGTTTTGATGAGGTTCCATATTCGATGGCTCGGTGGAGGATGGAAGATGTGGTGCGCTTACCTCCTATGTCACGCGAGAATCAAGAACAGACCACCTCCGGCAAAGATTTCTTCGGGGAAAGGAACGGATGCCTGAAGCTAAGATCGCGCAGGCCGCACGGTTGCCCAGTAGCGTGTCATGAAGCGGATTTCCACCGGCAGCGTGGTACGCAGCATATCGAGGACGCGGTCGGTATCCGCCAGCGGGTACGTGCCGGAAACGCGCAGGCCGGCGATCGCCGGATCGCAGTGCAGCAGCCCCGGACGATGCCGGCCGAGTTCGGCCAGGAACCGGTCCAGGCGCATGCCGCTGGCCACGAGCATGTTGTCGACCCAGGCGGTATCGGCGTCGTTGGCCTGCGCGGGCTCGCCGATTGCCGTGCCGGTGAAACGCGCCTGCTCGCCGGCTTGCAGCGTGCGTGCCAGGCCATGCCCGTCGCGCGGGCGGATGGCCACGGCGCCTTCGAAAACGGCGACGCGGCTGGCGTCGGGCTGCAACCGCACCGTGAAACGTGTGCCGAGCGGTTGCAGTTCTCCGTGCGCTCATCCGCCACCCATTCCCGCCACGGTGTGCGCTCTTGCACCATCCACGCGCCGCCGCCGGCAAACACCAGCAGCGCCAGCGTCTTGACGGCCTCGCGGCGCCGGGGTGAGCGGGGCGGCGCCAGCGTGGCGTGGGCCACGGCCGAGGCCTGCGGCGACGAGAGCGCGCGCAGCCTGCCATTGACCGCTTCGATGCGTTGCCAGGCGCGGGCGTGATCGGGGTGGGCTTTCAGCCACTGCTGCCAGGCAAGCGTCGTGGCGTCGGTGGCATCCTCGGCTTGCAGCGCGAGCAGCCATTCGACCGCGCGCGTGGCGACCTCAGGGGGAATCCCCGTGGGTGTGTTTAGCGGCATGATGTCAAGCCACCGGCAGCGCGAAATAGCACTGCGTGCCGGCACGGACGAGGTAGCGCTTCACGGTAGTCACGGAGATGCCAAGCTGCGTGGCGATCTCGGCCTGGCCAAGGCCGTCAAGCTGCGAGAGCAGGAACGCCCGCTTGACCGGCGTGGGGAGGCCGGCCAGCAAGCGGTCGATTTCAAACAAGGTTTCCAGCAGGATGGCGCGGTCCTCGGGCGAGGGTGCCAGCGGTTGCGGCAACTGCGCCAGCGCTTCGAGGTAGGCGCGTTCGATTTGCTCGCGCCGCCAGTGATTGGCCAGCACCCGCTGGGCAACGGTGGTCAGAAACGCGCGCGGCTCCTGGATCGCGATGGCTTCTTCGCGGGCAAGCAGGCGCAGGAAGGTGTCGTGGGCCAGATCCGCGGCGCGATGCGTGCAGCCGAGCTTCTTGCGCAGCCAGCCGCACAGCCAGCGGTGGTGGTCACTGTAAAGCGTGAGCAAGTCGCGCTGACGCGGAGAATCGGCGGCCGGCATGGGCACTGTCTACTCGGGAGGGGGTGCGCGGCACCGGACAAAATAAATGAGAACGATTCTCAGTATAACAAAGCGGGGATGCCCGTGGCAATGGCCATCATGGCCGCTGGTGAGGGGGAGGCGCGAGCCGGGCAGATGTGCTGTGTGAGTGGCCTGGGTGCGCGAGGGCGCACCAGCGCATGGCCGGGCGCCGGGCGGCGCCCAGTCGATCCCACTGAACCGGGATCAGCCGGTATCAGTCTGGATCAGCCGGTATCAGACGGTATCAGCCGGGAGCACCCATGGCGGACTGCAGGTAGTTTTGCAGGCCAACCTTCGCGACAAGCGCCAACTGCGTCTGGAGCCAGTCGATGTGCTCTTCCGTGTCGTCCAGAATCCCGACAATGATTTCCCGCGACACGTAATCGCTGACGGATTCAAAGTACTTGATGGCTTCTTTACAACTGGCTTGTGAAACAAGTTCAAGTTTCAGGTCGCAGGCCAGCATCTCTTCGGTATTTTCTCCAAGCAGCAGCTTGTCGAGGTCCTGGAGGTTCGGAAGCCCATCGAGCATGAGGATGCGCTCAACGAGCTTGTCCGCGTGCTTCATCTCTTCAATCGACTCTTCATACTCGTGCTTGCCAAGCGCGCTCAGGCCCCAGTGCTTGTACATGCGCGCGTGCAAAAAGTACTGGTTGATTGCAGTTAATTCATGCTTCAGCTGGCCATTGAGAAGTTGAAGAACCTTCTTGTCGACTTTCATGATATTGATTCCCAGTAGCTGATTAAAAACTGGATAATTCAATCAATATATTAATTTCAGTGTCCTGGAAGGCAAGGTATTAATTGAATCGATTTTTTAATATTGCAAATGCTAATTGCTCTGATTTTCATTGTGGTTGGCGCCCCACGGCGRCTTTGCCAGCGTCTCCCCAGATGAATCCTTGCATGGCGGCGCGCGCCATGCCGCCGGGGGCGAGGGTGGTGCCGGCGCGCCGGGCGATCTTCAGCATTGTGCGGGCAGCATCTTCACGCGCGACCTTGCTGCACCTTGCCGAAGGCGCATCAGTGCGTTGGGGAGGCGCGCCAGTTCGTCGGGGTTTCGGTGCGGGCGCCGCCGGAGGTCGTCAAGGTGGCCGTGGCGCGATGGCGGATGGCTGCGTAGGGCGTCCCGTCGAACGTGCCTGCCGTGCGCTCCAGGTGGATGACGTGCAGGATGTACTGGCCCCGCCACGGGAACTTGAAGCGGACCAGGCCCTGGCTGTCGGTCGCCACTTCGCGGGTCCAGGCATTTGGCGCGATGATCCGCACGTCGGTCGCGGGAAGCGGTGCGCCCTGAAACACCACGCGGAACTCCCCGGCCTTGCCCGTCGGCAGGATATCGAGCGCCTGGATCGTGTCGGGTGGCACCGCGGGCATGCCTGCCTTGGCCTCGCCCAGCAGGCGGGCGTAGAACATTGGCTTGACCACGCCGATCCCCGCATGCGTCCAGTCCTTTACGGCGTACCGGCCCTCGCTGGCCACGACGGCACCACGCTGGGCCGGCATGGCAAAGCTGAAGCCTTGCGGGCCACGGGTGGCATCGAGCGCGACGGTCTTGCCGGTGCCGTCCGGGGCGCTGATTTGCGGCGCGGGCATTTCGTCCAGGCGCCCCGGCGAGCGCTCGCGCAAGCCTTCCTCGAACTCGCCGAAATAGAGGTGCGCGAGGGGCTTGCCGGGCTCCAGCCACAGGTAATGCGCGCCTGCCGGCGCCGCCAGGGAAATGCCGGCAAGCGTCAGGGCGATGCGCGCGATCACGCCCGGACGGCGGCGGGCGCTACGGACACTATGGGTGCCATGAGTGCTATGAGTGCTATGGGCCAAGGTGGTCATCATCATCATGTCCTTACTGGAAACGATAGCGTGCGGTCAGCATCGCGCTGCGCGTGTCGCCCGGGAGCGCGCCGGAGAAGGTCGGCGAGATGTAATAGGTCTTGTCGGTCAGGTTGCGCAGGTTGAGCGTCACGTCCCAGGTCTTCTGGCGATAGTAGACCGCGGCATCGAGCACCACGTAGGCCGGCACGCGGTACAGGTTCAGGCTGTCGGCGTAGCTGTCGCCTTTATAGGTCAGGCCGAGGCCGACCCCCCAGCCGTGCAGCGCCATTTGCTGGAAGTCGTAGGTGGTCCACAGGCGTCCGCCGGTGCGCGCCACGCCGCTCGGGCGCGTGCCGGCGATGCTGCGGTTGGCGACGCCCATCTGCGCGTTCGAGGCCAGGGCATTGGATTCGACCTTGACGTTCTGCACCACAAAGTTCGCCAGCACCGACCAGCCGGCCACGGGCCGCGCGGTGACTTCCAGCTCCAGCCCGCGCGAGCGGTCGCGTCCGTCGGGGGTTGGGTTGAGCGCGCCGGGCAGCGTGATGTAGTAGTTCTTGCGCTCGGTCTCGAACAGCGCGACGTTGGTCTGCAGGCGTCCGTCCAGGAAGTCCGCCTTGACGCCGATCTCCTTTTGCAACGCGCTCTCCGGCTGCGGGCTCAGGGCCGCAGGCTCGGTGGAGACGTTGATGAACTTGCTGGTCGAAACCCCGGCATAGAAGGACAGCGATTGACGGGGCTGCCAGATGGCGCCGAGGGAGCCGGAAGTCAGGTTCTGGGTGTCGCCGATGGAGCGGAAGGCGATGCCCTGCAAGCCCACGTCGCTGAACTTCACGCGGTCGGTCCGCACCGCCGCACGCAGCTTGAACTGCTCGCCAAGCGCCAGCTGGTCTTGCAGGTAGACGCCAAAGTCCTCTTGCTTGAGCTTGCGGTTGAAGCCCTGCGCCGGCACCGGCGCGAGGCCGTTGAGGGTGGTCTCCGGCACCACCGGCGCGTTGATATTGAGGATATTGGGCAGGTTGTAGCCCGTGCGGACCGTGTCGATGCGCGTATCGGAGTATTCCAGGCCGAACAGCACGGTGTGATCGACCGGGCCGGTGCGGGTCTTCCAGACCAGTTCGTTTTGCACCAGCGCGAACTGGCTGTCGTCCACCTGGGTGCGCACCGCGCGCCCGGTCATCTGGTTGGCGGCATTGCCGCCGTTGCCGCCGGCATTGCGCGTCATGTTCAGGCCGCGCTCGTCGTAGATAAAGGCGGTGCGCATGCTGAGCGCGGGGTCGATGTGCCAGTCGTGGCTCAGCGTGACCCGGTCGATGGTCTGCCGGGAGTCGTTGAACGGGCTGTAGTAGCGCGAGTCGCGCGGGGCCGAGGCGATGTTGCCCTGGGCATTGAACACGATGCCGTAGTTGTCCGGCTTGACGCGGATATCGCGGTGGTCGTAATCCAGCGTCAGCGTCTTGTTGTTGTCATACGCCCAGCTCAGCGAGGGCGAGACCTCCTTGATGTCGCGCGACAGTCCGCGGTAGCCGTCGCTCCTTTCCACGTCGGCGATCAGCCGGGTGGCGAGTTGCGAGCTGACCGGCCCGCCCACGTCCACGTACGTGCCCCAGGTGCCGAAGCTGCCGCCGAACGCACCGATCTCCGCGCCGAACTTAGCGAGCGGCGCCTTGGTGACGACGTTGACGGTGCCGCCGGGCTGGCCGGAGCCGTACAACGCCGAGCCTGGGCCCTTGAGCACCTCGATCCGGTCCACGTCGTACATGGTGCGGTAGTAGCCGTTCTGGGTGGGACCGTCGAGGTAGCCGTCGCGCAGGAAGCGCATGCCCAGGCCACGGATGGTGTAGTTGTTGGCGAAGCCGTAGCCGCCAGCCAGCAGAGGCTGCACACCGGCGGAGTTCTGCAGCGCGTAGTTCATGTCCACCGCGCCTTGCTCGCGCAGCACGCTGTCGGGAATGACGGTGATGGCGGCCGGGATGTCGCGCAAGGGGGTGTCCGTCTTGGTGCCGGTCGTCACCGTGTCGCGCAGGCTGCCGGGCGCCACCTTGCCGGCGGAGGTAGTGACCTGGGGCAGGGTCTGTTCGGCCTGCGAAGCCTGGGCGCCCTGTGCCCGCGCTGCCAGCGGCAGGCCGGCGATCAGCGCGGAAGCCAAGGCCGCAATGGCGTGTGGGCGTGGGACGAAGCCGGGACGGGAAGCACGTGACATGAAAGAGAAACTCGCGGAAAAGTTGGCTGGATGCAGAGCGTGAAGAACCCGCTCGCAGAGGGCTGGCAATGCCATCGGAGCAGAAGACAGCGGAGGTTAATGCGAATCATTCTTGTATTCAATGGAAGTTCACGCGGGTGGGACATCTGCCCTGCGTCCACAGGCGGTTTGCCGCGTGAGCATTAGCCTTGCGGGCGTTGCGCAAGGGCTGCGGGACATATGCCCCGGTACCGATAGGTAGCGGATAGATAACTTTTCCTGCCAGGCCGAGGCGGCGCCGCACGTTGCGCTTTTCTTGGTAACGAGAATCAGTTACATTTCGTTTTTCGTGTCGTCAGCGCAGGCGGGTCTTCGTTGTCCGCATGCCTGGAATCCATCACCCATGTCGCCCAAGCTATTACTTTTGCTCGCCTTCTTCCCGGCCTACCAGGCCTGGGACCTGAGTCAGATCCACCTCACCGGCGGCGTCAATTACCACCTGGTGACAGAAGCCATCGCCACGCTGGTCTTCGTGTGGATCCTCTATCTGTTTGTGCGCGAACGGGAGCGCGCCGCGCGTGACCTGGCGGAGTTGCGCAACGCGGCGCACGCGCGCGAGCGCGCGATGGCCGAACGTGGCGACGCTGCCCGCGTTTCGACGCGCCATTTCCTGCAGCTGATGCAGGATCAGTTCGAGGCCTGGAAGCTGACCCCGGCGGAAAAGGATGTGGCGCTGCTGCTGGTCAAGGGGCTGTCGCTGGAAGAGATCGCGGCGCTGCGCGAGAGCCGCGCCAAGACGGTTCGCCAGCATGCCGCCAATGTCTACGCCAAGGCGCAACTGGAAGGGCGCCATCAGCTCTCCGCGTATTTCCTCGAAGACCTGATGGCGCCGGCCTGAGCGCGGTGAGCGCCGATGCCGATGCCGATGGCACTATCCGCTGCGCGGGTCATGCTGACCGGCAGGATGCCGGGCTGCGCATCGACCGTTCGCGGCGTTCAGCGGCCAGGCGAAGGCGGCACCGGAAAATTGGCCACCACGATGCGCCGCTGGTCCTGCGCAACCAGGTGCATGGGCACCTGGCGCGTGGTCAGCTCGCGGTAGGTATCGGCGGACATGATCGCCAGCGCCGGCGGCCCCTCGTGCCAGCGCGCGATAAAGCTGTCGAGTGTGGGCAGCCATTTCTGCGGCTCCTGCTGGGTGCCGAACTCCAGCTCGTCGGGGTGTTCCACCATCACCGTGGTGTGGCGCAGATAGTACGGCAGGGTGTGGTCCAGCGTGCGCACGCCGTAGATCGGCATGTCATCCTTGAGCACCGCCCGGATGGCCGGCACCAGGCTGGCGCCCGAGGCCGGGCCGCCGATCGATTCGTGCCCGAGCAGCGCGGTGGTAAAGCCGGTGAACAGCGCTAGCGTGTAGACCACGATGCTTGGCATCAGCCCGTGGGTGCGCAGCAGCCGGCGCGCCAGCCACGTGCCCGCCAGCATCACGACAAACGCGGTGGCTATCCAGACCGCGTAGCGGCGGTAGTCGGCGGTCGCGGTGTGGTTGGAATGCAGCGTGGCCACCACCGGGCTGGCCAGCAACCCGATCGCCATGATCACCAGCATGGCGTTGAGCTGCTGGTGCCAGCCGCGCTCGCCGATGCGCTCCAGCGCCTTGGCTGCCAGCATGCCGAGCGCCGGGAAGACCGGCACGATATAGCCGGGCAGCTTGGAGCCGGACAGGCTGAAGAAGACAAAGATGGCGATGGCCCACACGGCCAGCAACAGCGCCGGCCGGAGGCGCCGCATCGGCGCAGCGCGCGCCGCGGCGCCATCGTCGCGGACCACCTCCCACATGCGCGGCGCCAGTCCCAGCCAGGGGATGAAGCCCGCCACCAGCAACGGCACGAAGTACCACAGCGGACCCTTGCGCGAGTGTACCGTCGAGGTGTAGCGCTGCCAGTGCTCGTGGATAAAGAAGAAATTCGGGAATTCTGGGTTGCGCGCCGACACCAGCCAGAACCAGGGCACCGTGACGATCAGCATCAGCACGATGCCGGTGATCAGGTGCAGCCGCCGCCACAGGCCGAAGTCGCGCGAGATCAGGGTGTAAATCACCAGCACCAGCCCGGGCAGGGCAATGCCTACCAGCCCCTTGCTCAGGATCGCCACGCCCATGGCCACCCAGCAGGCCCACATCCAGTAGCGGCGGGCCGCAGGCGTTGCGTCGGGATGCTGTGCCACCAGCATGAAGGCCAGCACGCAGGCCATGGCGCCCGACAGCGTCATGTCCAGCGAGTTGAAGTGCGAGGCCACGCTCCACATCGGCGCGGCCACCAGCACCAGGCCGGTCAGCAGGCCAGCGCGAATGCCGTACCAGCGCGTTGCCGCAAACATCGACGCGATGAGGCCAACCATGCCGGACAGCGCCACGCACAGCCGCGCCTGCCAGTCGCCCACGCCGAACAACGTATACGACAGCGCCGTCACCCACATATGGAAAGGCGGCTTCTCGAAGTACTTGAGCGCGTTGTAGCGGATCGTTACCCAGTCCCCGCTGGCAAACATCTCGCGCGAGATCTCGGCGTAGCGCCCTTCATCGGAGCTGAGCAAGTGGCGAAAGTCAAGCGTGCCGAACCACAGCAGCAGGATCAGCAGGCCGGCAAGCAGCCACAGGGCGATGGGCAGGCCGGCCACCTGCCGGGCGAAGAACGCAGGGGAGCGAGAGTCGGGTTGGGGATGCATCGGGGCTCCGGAGAAGAATGAAGTCTTGCCGTGCACGACCGGCGTTGCCTTTCACGCACCATTTTGCGCCGGGAATACCACGGCCACCGTGAGCCCGCGGCCCGCTGGGCCGTCCTCCAGCAACACCGTGGCGCCATGGCGCGCGGCAATGCTCTGCACGATCGCCAGGCCGAGCCCGCTGCCATGCGCGTCGCTGGCGTCGCCGCGATGAAAGCGGCGGAACACATTGTCGCGCTCGGCCGGCGCGATGCCCGGGCCGGTGTCGCTCACGCCCAGCATGGGCGCGCCGTTGCGCCATTCGATGCGCAGGTCGACCCGGCCGCCCGGACTGGTGTAGCGGATCGCGTTGTCGGCAAGGTTGCGCAGCAGGATGAAGAGATCGCCGCCCGCGCCACGCACCTGGCATTCGGGCGCGCTCGCATCCAGGCCGAGGTCCACATCCTTGGCTTCGGCCATGGGCAGCAGCTCGCGCACCACCTGCACCGCCACGTCGCGCAAGCGCACGTCGGCGAGCTGGGCCTGGGTGGCAGGGGCGCCGTCCTCGCTGCGTGCCAGCGTCAGCAACTGCGCTACCAGGTGGGTGGTGCGGTCCAGGCGCTCGCCCAGCTTGGCGAGCGCCAGTTTCTGCTTGTCTTCGCTGTCGGCGCGCAGGGCCAGCTGCAGTTGCAGCTTGAGCGCGGTGAGCGGCGTGCGCAGTTCGTGCGCGGCGTCGGCGACAAAGGCGCGCTGGGTGTCCATGGATTGCTGCAGGCGGGCCAGCAGGGCATTGAGGGCTTCCACCACCGGCGCCAGTTCCGGCGGCCAGCCGTGCGCGTCCAGTGGCGCCAGGGCGTCTGCCGAGCGGCTGCCGACCGCGCGCGCGATCTCCTCGACCGGGCGCAGCGAGCGCCTGACCACCAGGTGGATCAGCAAGCCAAGCGCTGGCACCAGCGCCAGGATGGGCAGCAGCGCGCCAAGCGACAACGAGGCCGCCAGCTTGCGGCGGAACACGACCGATTGCGCGGCCTGCACATAGCGATCCCCGGCGAGCACACCGTAGATGCGCCATTCGCTGCCGAGCGCCTTCAGGTCATGAAAGCCCGGCAGGTCCGCGCGCGGCAGCGTGACCGGGTGCGAGGCGTAGATCTGGCGGCCCTGCACATCCCAGGCCTGCACCACGATCTCCTCGTCAAGTTCGCTGCCGCCAAGCGGCGGCGTGGCGTCGCGCTCCAGATGTGCCGGCAGCATGCGTGCGGCTTGCTGCAGTTGCGCATCAAAGACCTCGTTGGCTTCGCGGCGCACTTTGAAATAGGCGGCCGCGCCCGCCACCAGGGCGCAGGCGAGCATGGCCCCGAGCAGGCCGGCCAGCAACTGGGCKCGTATCGTTCTCATGCCGGGCCGCCCAGCTTGTAGCCGACACCGCGCACATTGCGGATAAAGTCGGCGCCGAGCTTCTTGCGCAGCGCATGGATATGGACTTCCACGGTATTGCTGCTGATTTCCTCGTTCATGTTGTAGACCGCCTCGCGCAGGCGCTCGTGGGTCACAACGTGGCCCGGCTGCTCCATCAAGGCCTGCAGCACCATGAACTCGCGCATCGACAGCGCTACGATCTCGCCGGCGCAGCGCACCTCGCGCGTGGCGGGGTCCAGGCGCACCGGGCCATGCGCCAGCTCGGTGCTGACGCGCCCGGCACTACGGCGCAGCAAAGCCCGGATGCGCGCGAACAGCTCATCGAGGTCGAACGGCTTGACCAGGTAATCGTCGGCGCCGGCATCCAGGCCGCGCACGCGGTCAGCGGTGGCGTCGCGCGCGGTCAGGATCAGCACCGGCAGCGCCAGCCCGCGGGCGCGCAGTTGCCGCAGCACCGCCTCACCGGAGCGGCCGGGCAGGCCAAGGTCGAGCAGCACGGCGTCGTAGGTGCCGGGTGCATTGGCGGCCAGCGCGGCATCGGCGAGGCGGCCATCCCTGACCCAGTCGACCGCGTAGCCTTCGGCCCGCAGGCCTTCCTCTACGCTTTCGCCGATCATCGGGTCGTCTTCCACCAGCAGCAGGCGCATGGCATGGGTTCCTTGGTTGGTGATGAGTGAGTGCCCTGGGGTCAACGGCGTTGCAGCCGGTCCAGGCGCAAGCGGTGGCGGTGGTCGGTCAGGCGCCGGACCGCCAGCGTGGCGGCCAGGATCACGCCCAGCATGCTGCCGCCGGCGAGCAGGAACATCAGCAGGATCTGGTACCGGGCGGCGGCGATCGGGTCCATCCCGGCCAGGATCTGGCCGGTCATGACGCCTGGCATGGTGATGATGCCGGCCGCCGCCATGGTGTTCATGGTGGGCAGCATGCCGCTGCGCACCGCCTGGCGCACGATCACGCGTAGGGCCGCCTGGCGGTCATCGCCAAGCGCCAGGCGCGCATCGATGGCGGCGCGCTGGTGCCARACCGCGGTAAAGGCGCCGTTGAGGGCCAGGCTCGCGGCGTTCATCACGTTGCCCAGGATGATGCCGGCCAGCGGGATCGCGTGGCGGGCGTCGTACCAGGGCGTTGGGCGCAAGGCCGTGGTCAGCGCCAGCACGGTCACCAGCAGCGTCGGCAGGCTCACGGCGGCGGCGCCGATCAGCGCGTGCCAGGGCCCCGCCAGGCGGCGCTCCTGCCGGCTGCCCACCTCGCGGGCGGCGGCTGCGATCATGGCGGCTACCGTCAACGCGGTCACCAGCGGCGACGACAAGCCAAACACCGTGCGCAGCACCAGGCCGACCAGCAGCAGTTGCACCACCATGCGGCCCGCGGCCCAGAGCAGGCTGCGGTGCACGTCCAGCGACATCGCCAGCGAGGCGCCCGCGCCGGCCAGCACCAGCAGGCTGGCCAGCGCCAGGTCATAGGCTGTGAGCGGGATCGGGCTCATGCCGGCACCGCTTCCAGCCCGGCGGCGCCGAGGCGATAGTGGCGGTCCTGCAGGCGTGCCGCCTGCGCGGGATTGTGCGAGACGATCAGCAGCCCCAGCCCCTGTGCCTTGCAGTCGTGCAGCAGCGCTTCGACGGCCAGCGTGGTCTCGGCGTCCAGCGCCGAGGTCGGCTCATCMAGCAGCAGGAAGCGCGGGCGGCGCACCAGCGCGCGGATCAGCGCGAGGCGCTGGCGCTCGCCGGTGGACAGGCGGCCAACGGGCGCCTGCAGGATGTCCGCGGGCAGGCGCAGCCGCGCCAGCAGCGCCTTGGAGGCCGGCACGTCCGTCATATGTTCGAGCACGTCGTCGCCCCACCAGCCGGATTCGGCCGCCACGTACATGACCTGGCGCCGCCAAGCCGGTCCGCTCATGCTCTCGCGCGGGGACTGGCCTAGCCGGACTTGCCCGCGATTGGGATCGAGATCGGCAATCATGCGCAGCAGCAGGCTCTTGCCCGCGCCGGACGCGCCGGACAGGATCACGCAACTGCCGGGCGCGACGGTGAGGCTGAACGGCCCGCGGCCAGCGCCTTCGAGGCCGCTGATTGCCAGGCTGGCATCGGCACCGCGCGTTGATGGCAGGGCGCCAACGGTGGCAAGGGGTGGCATCGTGTCAGCCAATGTCATGGGTTGAGCCATCCGCGTGCGATGGGGTAGGCCAGCAGGTGCCGGTAAAGCTGCTCCGCGCGCACCGTGGCAGCGGCAAGCAGCGGGCGCGTCAAGGCAGACGTAGCCACGGCCGCGCAGCATGCCGCTATCGCAAATGCGCCGACGATGTCCAGTGGAAAGTGTACGCCGAGGAAGACGCGGGCCCAGCCCGTTAGCGCCGCGGCTACCAGCAGGCCGGCCCCGCTCAGGCGCTGGGCCCTGCCAGGCGCGCGCAGCAGGACGAAGGCCAGCGTGGCCAGCAGCGTGACGTGGTCGCTCGGAAAGGAGGGGTCGGCGGCATGCGCCAGGTAGGTATGCCCGATGCTCGCCATGAAGGGCCTCGGCATCGGCAGCAGCAGGCCGAACAGGGTCGAGCAGAGCCCGCCCAGCGCCACGGCCGCCAGTGCGCTCGTCGCCATCTGGCGCTCGCCCGGCCGCGCGCGCAGCCAGCCCGCGGCCAGCACCAGCGGCGCGGCCGCGATCAGCCCTTCGGCAAGGAAGGCGGCCACCCAGAGGCCGGCGCCAGACAGCCCTGCGGGGGCGTTCAGGCGCTGGAACAGCGTGAGGTTCAGGGCAAGGAGCGTCGACATCGGGAACGTTGGATTCTGGCGATGCGGCAAGGATAGTGCACAGCGGCTTAAGGAACGCTTAAGGCTGGCCGGCTGGCTGGCCGTGCCCGGCCCGCGCTCCATGCCGACGTCGTGGACCCGGGCAAATCATGCGCGTCGCGCAACGCAGCGTGGCTTTGGCCTGTTCGGCGGCTTCTGCCGGTGCTTCAGGTTTGTCAGCAGCCTGGAAGGGGGTTCGCGCGTCTATGCATAGACGAAAATCGTCCTTCGATGGCCAGTGCCGTTGCGTTATCGTGAGGGACTTGTAAGCGCTTGCCTAAGACGGCTGCGGTGGCGACACCCCTCTCTCCACACTGTTGCACCAGCAACAGCAGATCGACAGTGTGCTCCGGGAGAACGGTGCAGACCCGCGTCAGGAATGGCGCGCAGGCAAAGAACATGGCCATTCACGCGGGCTTGCTTCTTGCCTGATGCATTGCCGGCAACGAAATGCGCCCCGCGCGTGAATCCACAAACCATCGACATCGACAGGAGGTTCTTCCCATGGCTACACCGCTGAACGTGGTCGCCGTCAACGGCAGCGCGCAGCAGCCCTCGCGCACGCTTGCGCTCGTGCAGGCACTGCTCACGGAACTGGATAGCCGGCTGCATTTGCAAAGCCATATCGTCAACCTGGGCGACATCGCGCGTCCGCTGGGCGCGGCGCTGTCGCGGGCAGAGTTGCCGGCCGAGATCGAAAGCGAGCTGGCCGCCATCGAGTCCGCGGACCTGCTGGTGGTGGCCGCGCCGGTATATCGCGGTTCTTATCCTGGCCACTTCAAGCATCTGTTCGACCTGGTGGGGCAGGAGGCGCTGGTGGACAAGCCGGTGCTGCTGGGGGCCACGGGCGGCAGCGACCGCCACGCGCTGGTGCTGGAGCATCAGTTGCGGCCGCTGTTCGGCTTCCTGCAGGCGCTCACGCTGCCCATCGGCGTGTACGCTCACGCTGCCCATCGGCGTGTAC